>CAZGVP010000095.1:0-9295 GCA_964529135.1 uncultured Caulobacterales bacterium
CTTTTTCGTAGAGAATTACAAAATTCGTGGATCAGTTATAGGGGGGAAAGACAACAGCATATTCGCCGCCAGCACCGAAAGGTAGTTTCGGCGCTAACCGACTGCCTTTAGGTAAAGCACCGTGCTGTTTCCGCCATTCATGCGCCAAAGGTTGCCCAGTATGCAACGCATAGTCTGCGAGAACCTTTTGAGCCCAAGCGTCTAGGTCTTCCGCAAAAAATTCAATTCCACTGATCTCAGGATTAAACTTAAAAACGCCGTCATCGCGAAGCGAAAATTGTTCACCAAAAACATCTTCCGCAAAAAGTATTTCCGCCGATAGGTCAGCATCAAACTTGCTTTTCCAACCCGGCCAAGCTTAAATTACACAGTTGCTACTTGCTGAAGTAGAAATTTGTCCAGCGATTCTCTCGCTAGTTAAAGCATGTGTCACATGGTTCTGTTGCTTGAACGGTGCCTTACTGTGAGCCCAATTTATCGTTTTTAGCCCACAGCTTCTCAACTTCAGTAATCAAGTTTTCAATGTCCTGACGTGCATGTGCTATAAAATCTTGATCAGCATGGGTTGCGCCAGTGAGCTCTATATCAGGCCCTCGTTCACCCCCTACACCAGTCTTTATAAAATCTGACCCGGATGTGTGATCTCGCCCTTCGATGTAAGAAATCCACTTTCCTGTAGTAGCAGCCTGTAGGCGTTTTTTGATAGCTTCAATCTCTTTTTTTTCTAGCATAATTTTACTTAATCCAATCATTTGTCAGGATTGGGAATTGTCGGTGTAAACAATTCCTCTGCTTGAGTAGCAGTTACACCACACATTGTACAATGGTTGGGGTTGTTTGTCGCTCCCGACGGAACAACATCACCGCCAGCGGCTCTAACATCGCCAACCGTTGACACACCAACTTGACCATTTGGAATGCCTGCCGAAAGCTGTTCAACTGATGCACCAGGAGCGCTATTGACGGACACGCCATTCAAGGTTCCGTTGGCATTTGTGGTTACACCGCTTCCATTGGTAAAGCGATCAGCTGTATTTGTCCCCCCACGAACAACAAGATCAGAGTTTTTTAGTACTTTTCCAGCTGCATCCCCCACCACTGGTGCCACACCAACTACTGCTGCAACAATATTTACTGCAGACGGGTTTGATATTGCTTCAGCAAACCCTTTAATATCTCCGATGACCGGTGTGAAATCAGCCACAGCGTTTGCGACAAATGCAGGCGTTACCTGTGCCCCATTCGCACCCTGACGGGCTCGGCCTACATTGGTGCGTTGTCGATTAACACTATCGCGCCCATCCGGATCTATTTTATTAACCGGATCATTCAGCGCATAACTATACCGGTTAAACAACCGCTGCAAAACCGCGTGAGGAATAATCCCCAAAGCAAAAACATGTACCAGGGGGCACCCCTAAAAACGTGTGCAGACAATGAGTTAACCAGGATTTACACCAAGTCGCGAGTTCGCTTTATCTTGCTTAACATCCCAAGTTACCCGATTCGGCTATCTACCCGCACAACTTCTTACTTTCCGGCGATAAAAACTTTTCAAGCTGACTAATCGCTAATTCGACTTGTTGAAGAGTAACTGGCATCCTGAAAGTAGCTGATCGGCAAAAAGTTTTTGAGCTGCTAATTACCGCTGATAACGCAACATTTCCGAGCGCAGAAGTTTTGAGCTCTAATCGGACATTACCCTCCATAGTCTCCCACTCAACTGTTTTGTCGGGACTAATTTTTATAAGCTGTGCAAGAAGATGTAGGATATCAGAATGCTCGATTCCGAAAGCACTTTTCAGAGAGACACTTTCAGACTGAACCTCAACAGTCGCTTTCCCCCATCTTTCGAACTTTTCCCCGGCGGGAAGCTCGGGGATGACAAGTTTAATAACTTCACCAAGCTCCCCGCTAAATTTCAGAGTAATGTTACCCATCAGTTTCTTCCCTCCAGAGGGTCGGTAGTTATAACTCTACCAGTGGCATCATCAGTGACTGCCATAGCTTGACCTGTTTCAAACTTTGTTGTTCCAGCCCGCGCGCCAGTTCCTGCAGTTGCAGTGCCGTTTGCTATTGTATCTTCAACGACACTTGGCGTCATGCCAGCCTCTTGCATTCTGTCTAAAGCATGTCCCGAAAATTCACGACCACCAATTTCAGTTGCTTGGTTATTTCCTGCCGCTGTGTGCGACTCTCCCCGTCTACCAACAGTGGCGCCTTTTCTAGTGTTTGCCGCACCTTTTATCGCCTTACCAGCCACATCGCCCACAACAGGTACCACGCCAACCACAGCCGCTGCAATATTGATTGCTGATGGGTTCGCAATCGCATCAGCGAAGCCTTTGATGTCTCCGACAACGGGCGTAAAATCTGCAACCGCTCCTGCAACTCTAGCGCCGCAACCAGAACACCCTTGAGCAATTGGATCTCTATCACCATTCGCTCTAAATCCGCTGAGAGGGTTGGACATACGTCCATCCGGATCGATATTATTCACCGGATCATTCAGCGCGTAGCTATACCGGTTAAACATTTGCGGGTTGCCGGTATCGGCAAAGCCTACCGGATCATTACTGAGGAAGCGCCCTGATAGCGGATCATAATAGCGTGCCTGCATATAGGTGAGGCCCGAGGCGGTGTCGTCTATATGACCGGTGAAGCCTTCATTGTCCTGATTGTTCGCAGCATTGACTGTGCGCATGCCATAGGGCTGGTGCAATTGCCGCCATTTGATGATGCCAGCTTCATCTGTTGCTGCCACAGGGGAGCCCAGATGATCCTTGTGGATATATTCTGCTTCCATGTTTTTAACGCGAACACCAGCAGGAAGATATTTGAAATCATCGCCATTGGTAATGTCATCACGATAGAGAAGCGCGCCGGACTGGCTATAGAAAGAATAAATCGTCTTGTTGTTCTGAATTTGCCTGACACGGCGCAGATTGCCATCATAAATGAAGGACCCGTTTGACCCGGCACCGCTCATGGAGGTTGGCTGGTTCGAACGGTCATAAGTGAAGGTGTGGCGGTCGGTATTGGTGACATTACCAAAATTATCATGCCCCCAAGTGGCGCAGCCCCCGCCATTAACCGAAAGGCAGGAAAGCCGATTGGTCACCACATCATCATAGGCCATCGTAACGGTTTGAGTACCGACGGTCTTGCTACGCATATTGCCCAACGCGTCATATTGATAATTGGCACTGCCCCACGGGCCATCAGCACCGGTCAGGCGACCGATGCCATCATAGGTGATATTACTGCGGCTCCAGGCAGGAATTTTTCGGTCATCAATAGCGGTGATCAACCCGCGTGCATCATAATGATAGAACAGGTCCACCTCGGCGGCACCATTCTTCGCCACATGGATTGATTGCAGCAATTGACGGGCGCTGAGCCCTTGCGTCAAAACCTGACCATTACGATAAGTCGCAGAAGCCAATGTGCCATTGGCATGATAGCTCATCCCGCTTGCCCACAACTGATTAGGGTTTGGATTATCAGGGCCATCGAGACCTTGAATTTCGGTCGGGCGACCAAAACCATCTGGCTCGAAACCTACCCACTGTAGATCAGGGTATCTGCGTTCAAGCAAATGACCCGAACCATTTACACTATGATCAACGCGATCCGTTGTACGTCCCGGAATTTTTAATAATTCGGCTCTGAGAAAATCAGCAGAGTTGTATAAATAATCCCAACGAACCCCACCACGGATGACCGCAGTGACATTACTGTTGGCATCATACTCCCGACTGATATCTTGCGTTCCCGCAGGGTAGTTTGTGTATATCAGCCGCCCAAGATCATCATAAAAATAACCAATCTTGTCCTGAGATTGATTAGAAGTAGCTGGGCCTACACATGGACCGATCCCATTAGAAAATGTCTGCCCAGGCACGCTCCGAACTAGCTGATTGGCATTATCATAGGAATACCAAGTATCCCCTGTCTCCGGCACTGATTGGCGACATAAACGCAAGCGGTTATCATATTTGAAGTTCTGGCGTTTATCGACCGTAATGCCATTGGAGCTACCGAGTTGGCGAACACGGGTCAGATTTGAGAACTCATTATAGGTCAAGTTTGTAGTGATTCTGTCTACTGCATTAGGGCGCTGCGCGGTTTTTATCAGATCACCACCATCCGGCGACCCAAAACGATTATAAGAGTTTGTGGTAATAACATTTGACGGGTCGATGATGCGTGTTTGTGCGCCAGGTAAATAGCTCATACCTGTTGTGGCAAACGGCGCAAATTGTTCCTTTACCTGCGTGATACGGTCAAGCGCATCATAAGTAGTATCAATCCATTGAATGGGCTGGCCATCATGATAAGGCAAGGAGGCTCTAACCTCCCGACCAAGACTATCATATGCCATTTGGGTATTGATGCGTGGAGCAACACCGGAAAGATCCTTTTGACGAATCAAGGTCGGACGAAGCAATCCATCATAGAATTCTTTCACTTCCAGATTATCACGCACATGTACCCGTTGAAGGCCATTCCCCAGGCTCCCGGCCGGGTAGGTGTATATGCTGTCAGACGCTGGATTAGGGCGATTGATTAATGTCAACCAACCAACATCATTATAAGCATAGCTGGTGGTAAATCCACGTCCATTTGTACTCGAAATAACCCACCCATTGTTGTCGACATCCTGAGTTTCGGAAATCCCGTCTGGACGTTGAATTGTCTCCGGTAAACCCCGATGGTAATTTGTCAATGTGGTCACCCGAGAGAGTGCATCCGTATGGGTATGAACATTACCATCTGAGTGATAGGTTAGCGTCACATCGCTACCGCTGGTATCAAATTGACGGTATCTGGTAACCAAGCCTTTTGAAGGTGGTTGTGTGCTCCCAATACAATTTGACGCAGCGCTGTCGTAGCAAAATTCCTCAAATACCTTATTGTTACGAGTAATTTTAGTTGGCAAGCTGAGAAGCCACTTGGTTTTATTGTGAGTGTAATCAGTCGCTTGAGTGCGTGTCGTGCCTGCAGGCACTGCAAATCGCTCAATTAAGGTAGGTGAAGTGTAGCTATAGCTCGTACTATTTATATTGTGGTTATAGGTGTATTCCCTAATATGAGTATCAGCATCCCGAACAACGGAAACTCGTATTCCGGGGCGCGGCATCGTATTTTTATTATTATTTTCAAATACCATGTAACTGGTACCTACCGGTTCTTCAAAATTATAAGTCATGAAAGTCGATTGTACCGGGAGTGTATCGCTTTCAGTTTCAAAGAGGTCTTCCTTTTCCAGTAAACCTTCAGCTGTTCCCCAAACACGATTGAAATAAGACATTTTCTTTCGACCAAGGGGGTCTATTTCCTGCGTCCATTTGGTGTCCGGCAGGCCACCATCGTCTGTAAACGAGCCTTCATCACCTGAATAAGTGTATGTCCATGTGGCGGCAGGGTAGCCATTGCCCTGCAGCGTTTTGCTGGCCAACGACATAGCTTCAAAATAGGGACGTGGAGGGAACATCATGGGTAACATTCCTGACTCACCTGTAGTGCAGTTTCTGCCACCTGACATACCAATAGTTGGCACAAAGGTGCGGCCATGTTTAGTTTCTGCGAATGTAAACGTCCCAACCATGCCGTCTGGATGTTTCAACGAGGTTGAAACATCCACCGTAGTACAATCTCCCTCAGCCGGTGTTTGATCAAGACTTGTTAGACCCAAATCCCAATACCTTCCCTCTGGTAAGGTCACCCGATCCAAATAGGAACTACCACCTGCTGAAATATAGTTATAATCCCATACACGACCATTTGCAGAAACCGTGTCAATCAATTGAGAATTGCCATTATATGTTAACGTGATGAGGCGGTTATCACTGGACTCAATACGCATCAATCGTTCGTTTGAATCATATACATAGTCTACTGAAGTACCGTGAACATCTGTGATATTCGTTGCAAGTATGATTGCATGGTAACGCGCCAGGTTTGAACCAGCCTGGGATTCAGCACGGCGATAAATTAAACGATTGAATGTATATTTGTCTCCGTTGGGAGCAAAAGCTTCGAACCCTTCACCCCCACCATTGATATTACTGATACACTTCAATGCCCAAAAATCAGTGGTCACTTTTTTGGTGCCTGCTGGCCATCCACGTCCTGCACCTACCTCAAAAACGGGCTTTGACCCTTGGCCCGGTATTTCCAGGCTGATCCCATTTGAATATTCGTAATCTTCTATCACACTCTCAGGATCGGGAGTGTCGCCTGCATTAATTTCTCCAGGCCCCGCCTGGGCAGAACAACGAGTAGCTGGCCATGTCGGGCTTCCCTCAGGAAGTCCATCAGTACCTAAGCGAACGGCGGTTATAACGCTGATGCGCGGTGTATCGAGCTGCCAATCAGCAAAATCTACTGAAACACCACCATAATATTTGCGCCCCTGTTCACGGCGGCGGGCAATAACCACAGGCAAATCAGAATTACCAGGTAGTGAGACATCAACGTGAGAAAATGTAACGGAGCCGGAATTGGGATCAATTTGATCACCCAGCAAACCAACATCGTGGGGTTGTAAACGTTGATCCACACCCTGACGTTCCAGATGCTCAACATTAAAAGTGAAGTTATCGTTATTCCCGCCACCATCACCGGGATCGGGAATATTATTGGTTTGGTCTTGAGTACTTCCATCTTGAGCAATTGCGATAGGAGAAATGATGATTGCACTTGCTGCAATACCACAAATGAAAGCTTGAAGAGCTAACAATGGAACTGCAACGCGCGCGCAAAATATCCGCTTCATGAGAAAACCCCTTTTCCATAATCCCTATGCCGGAAACTGGCACGGGATTTTTCGGAAATCAAGAGTTCAGTTAATTAACTTTTTCACAATTATAGAAAAGATAATTGTGATTTCATCACAATCTGAGAGCTAGAGTTTATTTATTTATTCTGAATGCTGATTACTGTCTTATTTAAACTTGCGCTGATAGCTTCAGAAAGTCAGGCACGAGTGTGCTCATAGTCAAGACAATTCAGATGGCTATAGAGTCCACTGCAGTTACTCTTGAAGGTTGATCATCGAGATATCACGCTGGGCGAAGTGGCCAAGGATATTCGGTGCCCACGGCCCCAATGTGGGCATGCTGGTGCGCGTGTTACCCTCGTCCGAAATGAAGACACGAGCGGGTTTGTGGGTGGGATGCCGTGAGCAGAGTAACTGAGCCGCTAGATTATGCGCCTGCGCCGTCGCAGAATTGCGGCACCACCAAGCAACGCAGATGCCATCAGCGGCAAGGCGGCTGGAACTGGTACGGCACTCGTTTCAAGTGTCACGGTCACAATGTTGTTTAACTCCAGACCGTCGGGAAAGAGGTCTTTAAATATCGTCTTCTGATCATCCGGAATGGCAATAGTGATTACTGCGTCAGCAATGCTAATTGCGGAAACAAATGAGCCACCGCTTGGCAATAACTGTAACATCACCGGTTGGCCCGGCCTATCTACACCTATCAGCAGATTTAGTCCGACAGGAGCCCAACCTGATATGTCCACCGTTTCACCGGCATCTATCGATACCAAAAATTCATCAACCAGCGAGCTCGGGTCCATATCATCATGCAGCAACGTGCCGGGAATGGTCGCGACTTCACCTGCATTAATGAGCGTCTGCATAGTGCCATCACTGAAGGTGATGGTGGCAGCCTGCGCGTGCGGCACAACAAAAAAAGTTGCCAACGCAGCAACTATTCCAACTATTCTATTCATCATTCTTCCCCTTCACAGTTCAACCAACGTCGTGGCGCACCCGAATGATGCGAGCCGACACTTGGCTAACATTTAAGCAAGGTTAGCCACCCCTTTGTTTGCGTGCTAAAATGAAGGTAGATGCTGCCAGTGGCACATCTATGAGTTACAAAATAACCCCATAAAATAAGAACTTGCAGTTTGTGGCTAACTTCGCTTAAAAGTTAGCCACCCCCTACACGTGTGTTAAAACCGGCTTTACCCGCAATGCGGGTGAGTTTAGTTAGTGCACGGACTATATTATGAAAAATCCCAATCACCCCAAGAAAGGGGCCGACATCACTCAAGACCCGATAATGAGTTTATCGGCAATCCGACACATTCGGGCTAATCTTAAACAACACGCCCGAAACACCTGCTACTACCTCTGGGGCATTAACACGGCGTTTCGCACCAGTGAGTTGCTATCGCTCTCTTGTGGGCAAGTTGCTCACCTGAACATGGGTGATGAGTTCCGGTTAAAGTTGTCCAAACAGAACAAACATCGGATTGTGATCATCAATGAGCCGGTGGTCTTCTCCACACAGAGATGGTTACGGGAGCACCCTGATCCAAGACCTGATGCGCCACTCTTTATGTCGGAAACGACTGGTCGGGCGCTGACCAGAGAGACCATGAATAAATACGTCAAACGCTGGTGCAAGGCAGCAGGGCTACAGGGCAACTACGGGACGCATTCATTGCGTAAAACGTGGGGGCATATGGGATACAAGATGGCAAGTCACATTGAACCGGAAGTTCGGATTAAGTTCTACCAAGAATGTTACCTGCACTCTGATCCAGCAATTACCCGCATCTATATTCGGCAGCAGCGTCCTTCAATAAGGGGGATATATTTGGATAATCCGTTGTGGTGAGAAAGGAATGCAGGATTATGCATTCGTCATTTACCTTGATCGATTTATGCAAGCATTTCTGATTTCTGGAAGATCCTCAAAGCTGACATAAGAAAATTGCCTTAGTTGCATTCGCCTCTACTTCCCGCTTCCGATTTTCATCGTCGACAATCGTTGAAACGTCTCTCTCAAAGGCGCGGCCCAACCAAGGTCAGTACCCAACGCGCCAGCAAAAATGTGAAATGCTTGTGCATTTGACATGAGGAAAGCCCAAATCGCATCAATCCCTGCAGCGCTCCCGGATATCGCAGTCATACCAGGACCACTCGCAACAATTGTACCTCCGACGATGGCACTGACACCGTGGTTGCGCACAATTTTTAAAAGGCTGGCCCCCAGGTTGCCTAGCGTGGTAGCCGCAACCTGATTTGATCTGGACGGATGCGTCCCATTGCCTATATCGACGACCGCCGCACCGATGATCTCGCATGCGTCCTCGGAAAACAGGTTTTTCGCTTCTTCAACCGCGGCCATCACCACTTCGGCTGCTGTTTTCAGATCGATAATTTCTTGTGCCGTCTGACGGAACCGTTTTGCATCATCAACCAACACCCTCCCTTCCGGGTGGCCCATGATATAGGTTCCATGAAGATCAAGGGTAGAAGCGAGATCGG
>CAZGVP010000096.1:0-9271 GCA_964529135.1 uncultured Caulobacterales bacterium
GCCTGTCGATGAATAAAATCCCTGCTCTTTTGCCTCGGAAATGGCATCAATGACAGGTTGCCATTTCTGTTGGGCGTGATTGATTTTTCCTGACAGTAAAAACAATTCACCAGCTTCGGGCGCTAACGAAAATGCTTGTCCTAATGCATTACTGGCAGCATCGATTTGATCAGTGGACAGTAATATCTCCGAGGCTTGGGCGAAGAGGCGTGCTCTTGTGAGGACGTCTCCCGCATTTTCTTGCTCTGCTAGTGATTGTAAGCGAATAGCAGCAAGTCGCGGAAACCCAGCCGCTAGATCGGCAACAGCCAGGCAATGACTTGCCAATGGGCCGCCGCCATCGCGCAACCACTGCTCTGCTGCGATACGTCCAGTATCGACATCGTCTTTGATGGCCAGAATGCAAGCTTGATGCCGAGGGTTCAAACCCTCATAGGCTTGTTGACCGGTATTACTCGTTCCGGGAATTTCCTCAACGGCAATACCCTTTTTTTTCGCCTCTTTGGTAATACTCACGGGTGTCCCTTCTTGTACCTCCAGGCTAATTGGTGGTGGTAGGGCGCTCTTCTGCCCTCCTGAAGGAATATCCTGAGCATTGGCAATAGCCATCAGCGGCATCGAAATTAAGAGGGTTGGCAGTGTACGCATTACATTTTTCATTACTTTACCCTGGTGTGAGAAAATCGATGAGATAATGGATGCTTTGAATTAGTATCGTTGCATTGCTTTTGCTATCTCTGGGCGATCTTCTGCGTCTTTCAGGAATTGGGGATCGACGCGAGCATTAGAACGTTGTTCAAAGGCATAGCCATAGGAAAGGATTTTTGCGTCTTCACCGGCCGCTCCCATAAAGGAAAAGCCAATTGGAATGCCATGAACCGTCCCCATAGGAACTGTAATGTGTGGGTAGCCTGCAATTGCAGCGATATAGCCGCCTCCGGGAAAGCCCGGCCAGACATCACCATTGATTGGGTCTACTCGTGAAGAAATTGGCCCGGATGGTGAGACGAGCACATCGACATCATATTTTTTAAACATCATATCGATGCCATTTTTACCTGTCGCATCCTGCACATCTTTTTTAGCATTAAGATATTTTGGGTCGTTAAGGTTGCCTAACGAGGCTGATCCATCGAAAATGCTTTGATCAAAGAGCGCGAGTTCAACGTCAGCATTTTCTTTGTTAAATTCAATAAGGCTGTCCAGTGTGCGAGTAGTGACCCCTGGGGCTGCATTTTCCAGATATTCATTGAGCGTTGCTTTAAATTCAAAATAGAGAACGTCTCGTGATTTGGTGCCAAAATCTTCTGTATCTAACGAAAATTCCGCAATCTCTACAAGAGTGGCGCCAGCTGCTTCCAATATTTTTAAACTATTGTTGAAGGCTAGCTTAATATCAGCGTTATTTCCTTCGGCAAACCGCATAACACCGATGCGTTTTCCTTCTAGTTGATTGGTATCAAGAGCTGCGACATAATCGGGAATATTATCGGCGCTTGTGCCGCCATGAGCCATCGCGGTTAACATCATTGCTGCACCGGTTACAGTTTTTGTCATGGGGCCTGCAGTATCTTGGGAGGAGGATATAGGTACAATGAATTGCTGGGATACAAGTCCAACGGTTGGCTTGAACCCAACAATACCGTTTACATTTGATGGGCAGATGACTGATCCATTTGTTTCTGTACCGACGGTTCCGGCCGCAAGTGACGCAGCCATGGCGGCACCTGAGCCAGAGGAAGAACCGCATGGAGAACGATCAAGCATATGCGGATTGCGTACCTGGCCACCTAGAGCGGTCCAGCCTGAAATGGAGTCGTTAGAACGAAAATTTGCCCATTGGCTTAAATTTGTTTTTCCAAGAACGATCGCGCCTGCTTCACGCAAACCTGTTACCAGCGGGGAGTCGCGCTTGGTCAGGTTGTCTTTAAGTGCCAATGCACCAGCTGTTGTCGGGACATTGTCTTGAGATTCGATGTTATCTTTAAGAAGGATCGGAACACCATGTAGTGGTCCGAGAGGTTCTCCGGCGGATTTCTTTGCATCAAGCGCGCGCGCTTCTTCCAGTGCATTCGGGTTCACGGCAAGAACACTTTGCAAAGTTGGGCCATTGCGGTCTATCGCTTCAATGCGGGCCAGGTAGGAAGTCACAAGTTCTTCGGAACTGATGTCACCGTCGCGCAATCCTGCTGCGATTTCAGGGAGTGTCTTTGCAATCCAGCCTTGTGGCGCTGTAACCTCCAGGGATTTTGTTTGATTTGTTTCTTCCTGCAAGATAGATGAAGAAAGAGTTTCACATCCAGAGAGTGCAAGTATGGATGCAGCGCTTATTAGCAGATTTTTCATGGTAGAGCCCTTGGAATATACTGAGCCGCAAAAATAGTGGCGGCAGATCAAGAGACTATAGCACGTAAAAAGGGGATTCCTACTCTACCTTTTCTTCAGTTTTCGCAGGAGGTAATTCTTCCGGTTTTTTTGAACTGGAAGAGGTTTTTTTTACCTGGGTATTTGTTTTGCGGCGCGCAGGAGCGGGTGTTGTTGTAGACTTTCTTTTGGCGGTTTTGCGACGTGTCGTGGAAACGGTTTTCTTTACTTGGGGCTGATTCAAAGATTGCCCCTGAGGTTTGGGGGTTTCCGACGTTGGGGTTGCATCGCCATCGGGAGTGATCATGATTGTACCTGTGGGGTGTGCCGGTGAAACAGGTTCATTGTCCAGGTTTGCGGCAGCATTGGCGCGTTTATTGACTGGCATAATCGGTAGGTGACATGTCACTCTGGTGCCTTCGCCAGGCTTGGATTCAAGACGTACCCAGCCGCCATGCAGTTTGGTGAACCGTTCTACAAGCGATAACCCCAAACCGACACCTGCACTTGGTCCACGGCTCTCAAATGCATCAAAGGCTTTAGCCTGATCTTCAGGTGATACGCCGCGCCCAGTATCGGCTACCCATAATCTTGCCATATCGGCAGTTCTGTCAGCGCCAATTGAAACTTGCCCACCTGAACCAGTGTATGCAAACGCATTGGAAAGAAGATTAAAAAGAACTTGTTTCAGGCGTTGTTCATCCGCCTCTATAATTCCAATATCTTTAGCGCATTCAACTTTTAAATTCACTCGTGTGTCTTCTGCTTTGAGCGCTGCGTAAGTTGCGGCACTTTCTACCAGGCTGCGTAGATTAACCTCACCGATTTCAAGGCTCATTTGGCCAGCATCAATTGCCGTCAGGTCGATCACATCATCGATAAGATCACGAAGATGATAAGAGGCAGTCAGAATATCCGCTATGTAGTCTTTTTGGCGATCATTGAGAACGCCGAACATTTGGCTTTCCAGCATTTCAGTAAAGCCAACAATCGTTGCAAGGGGGGTTCTTAATTGGCGAGAAACATGATCAGCGAATTTCGACTTCATGTTGCCAACAGCTTCAAGAATGTCGTTGCGCTCTCGTAATTCTTTCTCACGTTCACGAGAGTCGGTCACATCCAGGAAATGTACAAGGCTTGCGCCATCGGGCAATGGTTCCGTCGAGTACGAGAATGTACGTCCGTCACGTAACGCAAGTTCACGATTTCTGATAGGCCGACGATCTTCCGGTGACATGGAGATAATGCGGTTCTTGATTGCCCGCATGGAATCTTCCCCTTCAGGGAGGATGTGCGCCATCATTTGTGCGACTTTATCCACATGGGGGCCAGCACTTACAAAGTCCTTACTCAGGCGCCATAGTTCGCGAAAGGCTTCATTGTGTAATCGTAATGTGCCGTCTCCGCCAAAAACGGCAACCCCTTCAGAAAGATTGTTCAAAGTAGAATGTTGAACTTTCAGCTGGGTGTTATATTTGGTTTCAAGTTTTAGGTTTTCTGTAACATCTTCGAAAACCAGAAGCACGCCTCCGAGGGTATGTCGCTCGCGAGTAACTTTGATGGTTCGTCCATCAGGCAGGTTCCAAAGCTCAGCTGGCGCACCGCCATCCCTACCAGTTCCAGGAGCGGCAAGGTCGCCTGTATAAAGTTCCAGTTGGCTATTACGCCATTCTTTGTAGTTCGAACCGCGTTCCGGTAATTTGCCGCTTTGATCCAGATCATCGAGTATTTCGCCATGTGTAGGGCGGCCAGCGAGATCGGCATCGTCAAAACTCCAAAGGTCTTGAAATGCCCGGTTATAGTATGAGATGCTTTGGTCAACCGAGAACAAGGCGACTGCAGAGGGAATTTCATCAAGGATTCTACGGTTGGCTTCGAGGTGATCATTGAGATCGCGTTGTGCGCGATCAAGGTCAGTTATGTCTAGCGCTATACCACCCAAAGCAGCGCCGCCAGCTGAATGCATTGGGGTTTCGACGATGCGTAGAACTCGGCGTTCTCCGCTAATATTCACCAGGATTTGCCCGCTTATGCGTTTTTTTGCATCAGATGCTTCTTGGGCAATTTTCCTGGCAGTTGGGTCCAGTTCGATTTGTTTGCGCAATACTTCGCTGGGAGAATTGCTCTCGACAGCTTCACAGTATGCGCGATTTACCCATGCAAGATTAAGCTCAGCATCACGCCGCCAGGTTGGAATGGCGCTTTTTTCCATAAAGGAGAGTGCCCCGTGAAGATCAATCGTCCGCTCACGAATTTTACCCATCATGCCGTCATCTTCGGCCATACGGGCGGCGGGATCGGTCAACCAGAGGCCAACTTGAGACCCGGCCACACGGCCATCTGCCTCTATTGCGCGCCCCTCTAATGTTACAACCGCACCAGAGAAAGGAATTCCATGTGCGCGAAGGTCATGTACTTTCTCGCGTAAGGTTTTTACTTCTTCTGCATCATCTTCCAGTGGGAGATCGCCAAGTGTTTCGAGAAGGTGTCCCACAGGAGTATGAGCTGCAGTACCTTCTTTGCGCTCAACGCTGGCATAGCTGGTTGAGAATGATAGCAGAGAGGCCATTGCGGCTGGTCCACCAAGAATTTTTGGTTTGCCCCAGCCATTTTCCAGAGCCGTAAAGTCATCTTCCCATACGAGAACTAAGCCAGGGTGGGCTGCGAGGACGGCATCGGATTTTTCAAGCCTTGCTTCCATGTGGGCAAGTTTTCGTGACCAGTCTACAGAGATGTTTTTGGAGCCGAGGGTCACATGAATTGCCCAAAGGCATGCTGCAAAGCTAAGCCCTGTAAGTGCTGCGATTGCAATCACCGCTGGGTCCAGACTGTTCAGCCACTCGCCATTTCTGACTGGAGAAATTGTGCTCGCAAAGGCCGGGGCGATAGCAAACAGCGAGGTGCTTCCAGCAAAAACACACTGAAGGGTTGATTTATAACCAACCACTTTACCTCGTGAAACTTTGTGCTCTTTGCTTGTCATCACTTTGCCCGGTCGGAAATTCGCGATTCGCTTAATATTATCTGCAGTTACCTGCAAATACTCAACATCTTGGATTATTGTGTAACCCAACATACTATATGAGCGTGCTTCGGCTCGGATCGCTAGTAAAATCTCTAATTTTTTACGGGCCATTGGCGCTAATTTTTCAACAGGTTTTACAGACATTTCCACAGTTTTTACCATGGCTGTTATATCTATAAATAGTGTAGGTGATCCTATCGGTGATGTTTGTTGACGGATGGCCGTAATTACCGGATCTTGGACGGAATTTCTTACAACTTATGATTGGACCGTAATGTTATTTTTTGCCGGCTTTTTGCGTGATTTTATAACTAAATTGGGTATGGGGAGCGTTGCGCTGGTGCTGCTTTCTGGTTGTGCTTCAATACAAGTTGATAATGGAACGAGCGCCAGCGATACAAAACCTGCGACTCCGCTTGAGCTAGCTACGTCTTTGCAGGTTGTAAAAGTGTTATCAGATGATGTGATGGCAGGGCGCGCTGCTGGCACTGCCGGTAACGTGATGGCTAGAAACTGGTTGATAGAACAGCTTTCGTTGAGGGGGGTATCCTCCGTGGGTGAAAGTTATGAGCATGAGTTTAGCTTTGAACTCAGCAATGGGGATAATATTAATGGTACCAATATTTTAGCATTAATTCCTGGATCAAAAACTGAAGAAAAAAAGACCATTGTGGTGAGTGCGCATTATGATCATGTGGGCGTCATTAATGATGAGATTCACAATGGTGCCGATGACAATGCTTCGGGTGTAGCGGGAGTTTTGGCGGTCGCTGATGCATTTTTAGAGCGTGCGCCACAGCATAATATTATCATTGCCCTTTTCGACGCTGAGGAAAACGGTCTGCGTGGAGCGCGAGCTTTTCTAGAAGATTATGCTAGTATACCGGGAGGCATCGCACTCAATATCAATTTGGATATGATCAGCCGTAGCGATGTGAATGAGTTATATGTTGCGGGTGCATTCCATCGCCCCGTAATCCGGGAAATTTTAGCGCCTGTTATTGCTGATGCGCCAGTAAATTTGCTATTCGGCCACGATGATCCGGCGCTTGGGTCAAATGATTGGACATTACAATCTGATCACGGGCCGTTTCATAGTGCTGGCATTCCGTTCGTATATTTTGGCGTTGAAGATCACCCGCATTATCATCAACCAAGTGATGATTTTGAAACGATCCCGCAAGATTTCTTTTTGCGCTCTATTCAGACAATCGTATTGGCGGGAATAGCGTTGGAGCAGTCAGCTGATAGGCTGGAAGAGTAATCACCAGCTATTGCGGCTGGTGATAAGCCCCTTCTGGCTTCTCATAGGCAAGACGTGCATCAAGATAAGCTTCAGAAACGCCCATAAAATCTTCAAGATTATCCTGAAAGAAATGATCGCCACTTGGTACTGTTGTGAACTCAATTTTACGACCCTTTTGAGTGCGGGTGCGTTCAACCATCGCGCGTGTCTCTTCAGGGATGCAAACTTTGTCATCTGCTCCGTGCACGACAATGCCGGAGGAGGGGCATGGGGCGAGGAATGAAAAATCGTAAAGATTCGCGGGCGTTGAGCCGCAAATGAATCCAACAATTTCTGGCCGGCGCATCAGCAATTGCATTGCGATCCATGATCCGAATGAAAAACCTGCAACCCATGCGAACGGAGCATTGGGGTTAGTCTGCTGAACATAATCAAGTGCAGTTGCGGCATCGGCAAGCTCGCCCTGGCCATGATCATATTCGCCTTGTGAGCGACCGACACCGCGGAAGTTGAACCTTAATACGGAAAACCCACGGTTCAGGAACATATGATAAAGTTCAAAGCAGACCTTGTTGTTCATGGTGCCGCCGAAAAGAGGGTGAGGGTGCAATACCAGCGCTACTGGAGGGGTATCGCCTTTTCCTTGTTGAAAACGGCCTTCAAGGCGACCTTCTGGTCCAGCAAAAATAACTTCAGGCATGGGCTATTACTCCGATAAGATGAGTGGTGATGTGGATTTTAGGCCTACATCTGGATTGTTAAGTGAAATAGTCGGGATGATTAGGCGCTATGAAACCCATATCCTGTAAAAATCACGTGTTTTGTTGTATAATTCTTGACGATTTTAGTCAGGTTTCCTAAGTCACTGAAAATGTTGAGTCGGGCCCGAAATTCAGGCGTGAATTGTGGACATAGCATTTTTTCAACTGAATGCCAGTTTTGAATGCCGTTTTGGTGAATGAGAGGCAAATTTTATCCTACACCACTTGATTGGATATATTGTTTTTACCGAGTTTAATTTGCACAAGCGCGAGATCATCTGAGGATCAAGAGCGATGAAACTGACCACAAAAGGACGTTACGCAGTGAGTGCACTGGCCGATATTGCGGCTTTTGCTAAAGATGCGCCCATTTCATTGTCCGATATCGCATTGCGTCAAGGGATATCGCTGTCATATCTGGAGCAATTATTTGTGAAATTGCGCCGCGCAGAATTGGTGACTAGTCAGCGTGGTGTCGGCGGCGGATATGAGCTAACCCGCAGCGCTGGTGATATTCGGATCGCTGAGATCGTGGATGCAGTGGATGAAGCCATACAAACCACAGCGTGTGCACCCGGTTCGGCAAAGGGGTGTCAGGGAACTGCTGCCAGGTGCCTAACCCATGATTTATGGGATGAGCTGGGCCGTCAGATCGGGATTTTTCTAAATGCAGTAACATTGGAAGATGTAATTGAGCGCCGTGTCTTTGGCATGGCAAGTGTGAACATGCCGGATCGACCGGCTCCTGATCAACCGACCTCGGATCAACTGACCGTAGAGGCGATCCAGTGACCTGCCATTATCTTGATCATAATACCGCAGCGCCCGCCCGTGTGCGAGAGTACACAAACTCAAATTTGCATGGGTCTGTTTTCATCAGTGAGGTTTCGTTATGACCCGCCATTATCTTGACCATAATGCCATGCCCGATCGTTTGCGAATGCACACAAACTCATATTTGCACGGGCATTTTGTCACGAGTGGGGTTTTGTTATGACCCGTCATTATCTCGATCATAATGCCACCACGCCCGTGCGCCCGGAAGTTATAGAGACCGTCGCGACAACCATGGCGATTGAGGGTAATACATCCTCAGTGCATGGTGAGGGCCGTAAGGTTCATGGAATTGTTGAAGGTGCCCGCGAGACCATCCGGCAATTTATCAATGCGCCAGTGAACGGATTAATCTTCACCAGTGGTGGCACAGAAGCGATCCATTATGCCATCTATGGCGCGGTTAATGCTGGATTAGTCAAGCGACTATTTATAAGTGCCGTTGAGCATGCCGCCGTACCGGCTAATGCGATGACAACCGGCTTGCCGGTAGAGACCGTCCCGGTGAAGAGCAATGGTGTTGTTGACCTTGAGTGGTTGAAGACCCGGTTTGACGATTATGATGTTGAAACTGAAGGCGGGTTTCTTGTTTGTTTGATGTTGGCCAATAATGAAACCGGCGTCATACAACCTGTGGCCGATGCGGCTCACATTATTCATCAGGTTGGCGGGTTGTTATTTGTTGATGCAGCGCAGGCGGTGGGCAAAATTCCGGTAAATTTTGTTATGTCTGGCGCTGATATGATGTGCGTGACAGGGCACAAATTTGGCGGTCCGCTTGGGATCGGTGCACTGATTGTTCGGCCTAACCTTAGTCTTGACCCTGTTTTGCGAGGCGGCGGTCATGAAATGAACCGTAGAGCGGGAACAACGAATGTGCCAATGATCGCGGGATTGGCTAAGGCTTGTGAATTGGCTTCGGATATCATTGCCCGTGGGTCTGAAATCGCGTCATGGCGAGATAAAATGCAACGCACTGTTGAAGAGCAAGGTGCAATCGTTTGGGGTAAGGATGCAGACCGCCTGCCGGGGACGTTGAGT
>CAZGVP010000097.1:0-9250 GCA_964529135.1 uncultured Caulobacterales bacterium
GAAAATGATGGAGATCTTAAGCCTTTGGGGGCCTTGGTTAGCGCTGTCTGGCCATTGTCAGCTGTTAAAACAGAAAATTAGTTTCTATTGAGCATAATACTTGCGGCTGGGCTTGAAGCGAAGGGGTGGCGAGTATAGATAAGCACTGAATAATGATGGCAAAGGAAATCTGATGACGCCTGAATCATCCGCGCCCGCCTCCGCTTCTGATGGCACAACTTCTGATGGGCTGGGCCCCAGTCGGCCTGAAGATATGAGCTTGTTAATCGTCGATGATGATGAGCCACTCCGAAATCGCCTTGGGCGCGCTATGGAAAAGCGCGGATTCTCACCTCAGTTAGCGGCCGGCGTTAAAGAGGCATCTGAGATTACGCGTGCCCACCCGCCTGCATTTGCAGTGGTGGATTTGCGTCTTGAGGATGGTGATGGCCTTGAAGTTGTCAATGCTATTCACGAGGCACGGGAAGACTGCCGTGTTGTAATCCTGACAGGTTATGGAAATATCGCCACTGCAGTTGCTGCTGTAAAAGCTGGTGCTCTTGACTATCTGCCCAAGCCTGCTGACGCAAACGATATAGAAAAAGCCCTTCTTGCTCCGCCTGGAGAACGCCCACCGCCGCCCGAAAACCCGATGTCAGCTGATCGTGTACGTTGGGAGCATATTCAACGTGTTTATGAGCTTTGCGGGCACAATGTTTCGGAAACCGCGCGGCGATTAGGCATGCATAGGAGGACACTTCAACGCATACTGGCCAAGAGAGCGCCGCGTTAAGCAAACCCATGACGTTGCTATATTTTGGTGTGTCCTGAATGTTACACGTGACATTCAGGCGATGAACCGCATTCACATTAGGATGAGGCGATCGATAACTATCAATCCGCCATATTGTTGGCGCGTTGAATGTGGTATTCGACTTGTTTAAATGCCCGAAAACGGGCGTGTTTCACTAACCTATGAGGGCTCAATGTTGAAATTGAAAACCATGCTCGTGTCAGCGGCGAGTATTGCAACAGCTGGATTAATGACGGCGGCGTCGGCACAAAGTGATGTCGATATTCCATATGAGAAGTTCAAGCTTGATAATGGCTTGACGGTCATCGTTCATGAAGACCGCAAAGCGCCGGTCGTTGCTGTTTCTGTTTGGTATAAAGTTGGCTCTAAGGATGAGCCGACAGGTAAAACTGGATTTGCACACCTGTTTGAACATTTGATGTTCAATGGATCAGAGAATTTTGATGATGAATGGTTCAAACCATTGCAGGAAATTGGTGCAACCGGTTTGAACGGTACAACTAATACGGATCGTACCAATTATTTTCAAACTGTGCCTACCACAGCGCTTGACCGTATTCTCTGGCTTGAGTCAGATCGTATGGGCCATTTTGTTGGCGCGGTGACACAAGAAAAACTCGATGAGCAACGCGGTGTTGTTCAAAATGAAAAACGTCAAGGAGAAAACGCGCCTTATGGTGGTGTATTCACATCTATCCTTGAAGGTTTGTTTCCTCCTGGTCATCCTTATTCACATTCCGTAATCGGATCAATGGATGATCTTGATGCGGCATCTCTTGATGATGTGAAGCAATGGTTCGCGGATTATTATGGTCCTGCTAATGCGTTTGTAGTGTTGGCTGGTGACATAGATGTTGCTACTGCCAAGACGCAAATGGATAAATATTTCGGCGATATTCCTGCCGGGCCTCCTGTTTCGAAGTTCAATAGCTGGGTGCCAAAACGCCAATCAGCAACAAGAGAAACAGTTCAGGATCAAGTTCCACAAGCGCGGATTTACCGTGTTTGGGCAACGCCTGAAGACACAGACCCTGTTTCTAATGACCTTGTGATTGCATCAAGCATTCTTGGTGATGGAAAAAATTCCCGTCTGTATAAAGAGCTTGTTTATGATCGTCAGATTGCCACTAGCGCAGGGACATTCAATCTTGAGCTGCAAATGGCATCAGTATCAGGCATTTTCGTCGATGTGAAAACGGGTGAAGATGTGGCTGTGGTTGAGGCCGCTCTTGATAATGTTATTGCTGAGTTTTTGGAAGATGGGCCAACTCGCGATGAGGTCAAGCTTGTTGCTACAAAATCTAAGGCTGCTATCATTCGTGGTCTTGAACAAGTTGGTGGTTTTGGTGGCAAAGCCGTAACCCTTGCTCAAGGCGAGTTATATGCTGACAATCCTGGTTTCTTCAAAGAAGAACTTGCTTTGTTAGATGTGGCCACACCTCAAAAAGTGTTGGCTTCCGCGCGTGACTGGTATGGCAATAATTACCATCAGGTTACCTATGTTCCTTTTCCGGAATATTCAGAAAATTCTTCTGGTGTTGATCGTTCAACCGGGTTGCCAGGCATTGTTGGTGAAACTGAACTTACATTCCCTGCAATTGAAGAAGCAACACTGCGCAATGGGCTAAAAGTTGTTTTGGCGCGTCGTGATACTATCCCGGTGGTTAATGTCGCTCTGCAATTTGATGCAGGGTATGCTGCAGATGCAGGTGACAAGCTTGGCCTTGCTAATTTCACTGGCTCTATGCTTGATGAAGGCGCAGGCAGGCTTGATGCGCTTGAGCTTTCTGCGGAGCTTGAAAAATTAGGGGCGACCCTTGGGTCCGCTTCTAACCTTGATACGACAACTGTCAGGCTTTCAGCATTAAAGGAAAATCTGGCACCGTCGCTTACGTTACTTTCAGATGTTGTGCGTCGACCTACATTTGCATCGGAAGAGGTTGAGCGTCAGCGCAAACAGCTATTAGCGGGTGTTGCTCAGGAAAAAGCCAATCCACAAGCTATTGCATTACGTTTGTTGCCGCCGCTTCTTTACGGTCAAGGCCACGCATATGGCATTCCGCTTACTGGTTCTGGTGATGAAGCTGGGATTGCGAGCATTAGCCGTGATGACCTTGTCCGCTTTAAGGATAAGTGGTTACGCCCTGACAATGCTACATTATTTGTTGTGGGTGATACATCGATGCGTGAAATCAAGCCTTTGCTTGAGCGCAATTTTGGTAACTGGAGAGCATCTGGTGAGAAACCGTCAAAGAATATCGGAACAGTTTCTTTACCTGAAAAGCCACGTGTCGTACTGGTTGATCGTCCGGGTTCTCCACAATCGTTTATCCTTGCGGGGCATGTTGCGCCACCAACTGGTGTTGACAATAATATCGCTATCTCAGCGATGAACGAGATTGTTGGTGGTGGTTTTAATTCCCGGATTAACTCAAACTTGCGAGAGGATAAGGGATGGTCCTACGGGTCCTTTACGGCACTTGTTGGTGCTAATGGACAACGTCCCCTGGTCCTGCTGGCTCCTGTTCAGACGGATAAAACGGGTGCTTCTATTGCGGAGATCAAGAAAGAGCTTTCAGCATTTTTTGGTGATAAGCCGGCTACGAGCGAGGAACTAGAACGTGTAAAACTTGATAATGTGCGGTCATTACCCGGGCAGTATGAAACTTCTGGTTCTGTTTTGGGAAGCTTGCTTTCAAGCTCTCGTTTTGGGCGTCCGTTCAATTACCCAACGACGCTGCCATCAAAGTATCGCACGCTCGATACGGCCGACATTGCTGCTGCCGCAGCTGAAGTTTTGCGGCCAGATCAGATGACGTGGGTGATCATTGGTGATGCCGCCAAGATTGAACAGGAGATCCGTGATGCTGGTATTGGTGAGGTAGAGGTTCGCACACTCGGCGATCTATAAGCTCTCAAACTTGTAAAGTTATGGCCCGCACACGGCAAAACCGTGTGCGGGTTTTTTATACCTATTATTTAAGATAATGTGCTTAGAACTGATGGATCGCAGACTGAATTCCGGATTCATGTTTGGTGGTGGCTTTGCAAAAACCGTACACAACTTTTGTGAGTTTGCTTTAAGGTATCAATCGTTCACAATGTATCATGGAGGAGAGGATGGAGTTTAATAATGTGGTTGGCATCGAACAGCGTGAAACAGGAGAGCTAAACGATGCAGAGCGATCATTACGGTTTGTGCGAGCGCGCCGTCTATTCCATACAAATGCCAAAGATTTGTGGCGTACCCTGACAAGCGCAGAATGCATTCCTTTGTGGTTTTTGCCGGTGTCGGGAGATTTGAATGTTGGTGGCAGATTTCGGTTAGAAGGCAATGCCAGTGGTGAAATTAAAACGTGTGACCAATTCAAATCATTTTATGTAACATGGGAATTTGGTGGTAATATAAGTTGGGTAGAGTGTGTACTCGGTATGCAAGGTGAAGGGGTATCTTTGATGCTGGAGCACACCATGATGCGAGATAAAGAAAGCGAAACGCACTGGGAAAAATTTGGCCCCGGAGCCGTTGGTGTGGGTTGGGATTTATCGTTCTTGGGATTAGCGCTCCATATTGATAGTGGCGGTGAGGCCTTAAATCAGGATGCCATGAACGCATGGTTGGGATCGAATGATGGAAAAACTTATATTCGCAATTGTGCATTAGCATGGAGAGATGCCCATATTGTAGCTGGTGAAGTAGAGGATCGAGCAACTGCACTGGCCCAACGCACAGCAGACTTTTATACTGGTGCTTGAGGGTTGACCCCAAGAACCAGAGCTTGCTGTGATTAACTAGGTGCATGTCTTTCTTTAAATGCTCGCATAGTCTGGTATTGAGGAGTCGTAATTTGGAGACAGACATATCATGACGTCCACACCTGACCAGGATTTTTCCGGTACCGCCGCAACCCCGGACCATCTCAAATTCGATGAGGGCGCGCTTGATCGATATATGACCGCCCATGTGGATGGATATGCGGGTCCCTTGTCAATTGAAAAATTCAAGGGTGGGCAATCAAACCCAACTTATTTGCTGACGACCCCGTTGCAGAAATACGTGTTGCGTAGGAAGCCACCTGGTAAATTGTTGCCGTCTGCCCATGCGGTTGATCGTGAATACAAGATTATGTCAGCACTGGGGAAACAAGGGTTTCCGGTGCCTCGCACATTTGCTCTTTGCGAGGACCCAGAGGTGATTGGTACTGCATTTTTCATTATGGATTTTGTCGAAGGACGCATCCTCTGGGACGGGCGTTTGCCGTCTTGTGAGAAAGATGAGCGCCGGCAGATTTATACAGCAATGGTCGACACAATGGCTGATTTGCACATGGTAGACATTGAAGCGGCGGGGCTTTCTGATTTTGGAAAACATGAGGGGTATTTCTCACGCCAGATCAATCGGTGGTCAGGCCAATATCGCGATAGTGAGACTGATAAGATTGCGGCTATGGATAAACTGATTAACTGGCTTCCAGATCATGTGCCTTCAGGGGATGAAACAACCATCGTGCACGGGGATTATCGACTGGATAATCTTATTTTGGATCCGAAAATACCTAAAGTTATTGCAACACTCGACTGGGAATTATCAACCTTAGGTCACCCGCTTGCAGACTTTACGTACTTTCTGATGGCTTGGCATTTCCCGGCGGAGGTGCGTGGCGGTCTTGCTGATCAAGATCTTGGTGCCCTGGGCATTCCAACCCTTGACGAGATGGTAGAACGGTATGGCCAGCGGACCGGGCGCGGCGAGATTAAAGACCTCAATTTCTGTCTTGCCTACAATATGTTCCGGCTCGCGGCTATCGTGCAGGGTGTCTACAAACGGGGTCTGCAGGGCAATGCGTCGTCAGAACAATCTGTTAAGACCAAGGACCAAATTCCATCTTTGGCAAACCTTGGATGGTATTACGCCCAAAAAGCAGGTGCGTAGGTGCGTAAAAGGGTGCGGACTGGTGATTGGCAGATAATTTTTATTATGAGTTTGATTTTAGAGCATGTGGCGCCATGCTTAAACGGTTCATCGCAATTTAGCCTTATTTGAGCGCTTTTAGCCATAAGAAACAAGGTGTTCGATTGACAATGAGCGCTTGAATGACAAGTTTTACCTAACAACAGGCTGAGGGGCTTTTCATGTTAAAAATTTCCAATCTCTCCCACGTTTATGGCAATGGCGTGCGGGCCTTGAACAATGTGTCACTTGATGTGCCCAAGGGCATGTTTGGGCTTCTTGGCCCCAACGGGGCGGGTAAGTCGACTTTGATGAGATGTTTGTCGGCGTTACAAAAGCCTTCTCAGGGCGACATTCAGTTTGGCGATATCAATGTATTAGGCGAGCCAGATCAACTTCGCCGCAAGCTTGGGTATTTGCCGCAGGATTTTGGCGTTTATCCGCGTATTTCAGCGCAAGCGATGCTCGATCATATAGCGATCCTCAAAGGCGTGACCAATGGTCGGGAGCGCAAAGCGCTGGTGACCGAGCTGCTCAAGCAAGTGAACCTGTATGATGTACGCAAAAAATCACTGGCCGGGTTTTCTGGTGGCATGCGCCAACGCTTTGGTGTGGCGCAAGCGCTGATCGGAAATCCGGAACTTATTATTGTTGATGAGCCAACGGCTGGGCTTGATCCACAAGAGCGTAACCGGTTTCATAATCTTCTGTCAGAAATTGGCGAGAATGTTGTGGTGTTGTTGTCTACACATATTGTTTCCGATGTCGCAGATCTATGCCCGCAGGTGGCAATCATTGCTGCGGGGGAAATCGTCAGCAAAGGAGCCCCATCCGATCTGATGGGGGAGCTGCGGGGTAAGGTTTGGCAGAAAACTATCGAGAAAACTGAAATTGAATCCTACCAGGTAAAATATAATCTTTTATCTGCCCGGTTAATCACAGGCAAGACAGTTATTCGTATCTATGCGGAGAGTGATCCAGGTGATGGTTTTGCTGCTGCTGAGGCTGATCTCGAAGATGTATATTTCCGCAAAGTATTCTCTGGCGACAGGCCGAACGCGCAAGCTGCGTAATTATCCTAATATTCACGGAGACCGTCCATGCTTGGTAAAATCGCCCGCTTTGAATTTAAATATCATTTCTTTTCCCAGTCTTTTTATATCATATTTTTGTTATTTTTTCTGTTCAGTTTTTTTGCAGCGGCAACAGAATTTGTGCAGATTGGGGGCACGGGAAATGTAAATGCGAATGCACCATATTCGGTGTCATTATTTTCATTTATTGCGGGATTTTTTGGTATCA
Source organism: uncultured Caulobacterales bacterium (assembly GCA_964529135.1). Lineage (GTDB taxonomy): Bacteria > Pseudomonadota > Alphaproteobacteria > Caulobacterales > Parvularculaceae > CALLPQ01. Next base: position 7,047 of record CAZGVP010000097.1, read on the forward strand.
TCATACCGACAGTATTTTTATCGAACGCCGTATTGCGTGATGTATCCACTAAAATGGACGGGATAATATTCTCCACTCCAATTTCAAAAACGAATTATATTGTCGGTCGGTTCATTGGCGCATTTGCTATAGTGATGCTGGCTTTTACCAGTATACCACTAGGGTTTATGGTAGGTAGTTTTATGCCATGGCTGGACCCTGAGCTTATTGGTCCATTCCGCCCACAAGATTATCTATATTCAATCTTTATCATTGGCCTGCCTAACATGTTGGTTGTAGGGATGCTGATGTTTGCGGTTGCTAATTTTACGCGCTCTACTATCGCAACTTATATTGCCTTTGTCGCTTTTTTTGTTTTCAATGCTGTTGCGGGCGAGTTTTTGGATAAACCAGAATTTCGCGAATTAGCAGCCCTCGCTGACCCATTTGGTATTGCTGCCTGGCAGGAAGTAACCAGAAACTGGACAGCGTTTGAGCGGAATTCTCAACTCGTTTCTTTATCTGGCTTGTTTTTACAAAATCGTTTGCTTTGGATGGGCGTTGGTATCGCACTGTTGGTTATAAATTATGGTACTTTTTCCTTCAGGAAAGACGGAGCGTCCGGACGTGGGCGAAAGAAAGAAAAAGCTCTTCCTCAGCAACGTTTTGTGCCCAGCAAGGTAACGCTTCCTGTAGTTACGAGGGCGTTTAATGGTGCGACCGCACGAAAACAATTATTTGCCCGAACCTGGTTTGAGGTTCGCTCAGTTATGTTTAGCATTACCTTTTGGGTGTTATTGGCCTTGGGGACAGTGCTGGCCCTGTTTGGCTTGATTTTGGGCGCGCAGATTTTTGGTACACCAATTTTGCCAGTTACCCAGAATGTCATACAGGTTGCTTTTGGCGGCTTTAATTTTGTGCCATTTGTTGTGGTTGTTCTTTATGCGGCTGACTTGATGTGGCGTGATCGTGGCGTGAAAATGTATGAGATTATTGATGCCACACCGACGCCAAACTGGGCTTTCTTGTTTCCCAAATTAATTGCCATCTCCTTGATCGTCGTGGGACTTCTAGGGTTTGTCTCCCTTACCGGAATTTTATTCCAGATGGTAAAGGGCGCTGAGAACATTGAGTATAGTCAGTATGTAATCCGGTTATTTTACATCACCGGGTGGCCATTAATACTGATTGCTGTTCTCGCAGTCTTTTTACAGGTCATTTTCAATAATCGTTATCTCGGTATTATTGTGATGATGATCTATTATCTTGGTACTGTTACGCTTGCTAATCTTGGTTTTGAGCATAACTTATATCAATACGCAGGAACGCCAAATGGTGGTTATTCCGATATGAATGGGTATGGCCATTTTCTGGAAATCCGAAATTGGTTTAATCTCTACTGGACTTTAGTAGCCGGTGTGTTGTTGATCCTTTCTTATGGGTTATGGAATCGCGGTGTGTTGACATCTGTCTTTAGAAGATTCCGCGATTTATCAGGTAATTTGAATGGTGCATCGCGCGGTCTTTTAGCGCTATCGTTTGTTGGTGCTGTGGGCGTTGGCGGTTTTATTTTTTATAACACCAATATTTTGAACAGCTATGTAACCGGAAAGGACCGGGAACGCATAGCCGTCGATTACGAAGAACAATATCGCCAATATGAAGGTGCATTGCAGCCTAAAATTACTGACGTGAGTGTCAACGTAGCTATTCACCCAGATCAACGTCGTGTTGATGTTATTGGGAATTATGTTCTCGAAAACAAAACCAGCCAATCGCTAAACCGTGTCCATATTGAATATAACCCAGAGTTAAATATTGTCTCGCAAAACCTGACGGGCGCTACACTAGACACGGATGAAGCAGATGAAACACATAAGGTCTATTTTTTCGATCTCGACACTCCCATGGCGCCTGGTGAAAAACGGACACTGAATTTTGAAACAGAAATTGCCTATAAAGGGTTTAGAAATAGCAATAATGGCGTCACTGTCGTATATAACGGTACGTTTATAAACAATCTCGATATCATGCCGGGTATTGGCTATCAGGAAGCTAGAATTTTACAGGACCGCAATACGCGCCGGCAACATGATTTGGAACCGGTGGACCGTATTGCAAAACTGGAGGATACAAGCTTTCATAATATTAATTATCTTCGAGCGGATTCTGATTTTGTAAATTTCGAAGCGACCGTTTCAACGAGTGAAGATCAAATTGCAATC
>CAZGVP010000098.1:0-9210 GCA_964529135.1 uncultured Caulobacterales bacterium
AGGACGGCGCTGATGCAGTTATCACCGCAGGGTCGGACATATTGCGATTAACGAACGTAAATATAGCTGATCTTGATGCGAATGATTTTATATTCTGATCAAATGTTGGCTTGACTGTCTTTCGCCGCTTGCTCTGTATAGGGCTGGCGGCGTTTTTTTTTGCAACATTATTTTTCTTTAGCAATCAATGCCTCAATGGGGACATAGTCATAATCAAATCCAAAATTTCTTGGCGAGACAACCTCTAAGGCGCGTTCGGTTCTCATTAAGGCTGGTGCGCCAATAGCGAGCACTGTAACGCGCTGCCCATAACGCAGTGTCTCTGCTGTTATTGGTCTTCCGGTTTCATTATCGAGAATACAAATTAAATCCGGCGTTGTGGTAACGGGTTCCTTATCTACCAGCGCAAGAAGATATTCATTTTTTATCAAAATAGTCATGGCGCTTCCATTGCCAGAAAGCGGGTTTAAGGTAAGCGTTCCAAAATCATACCCCCCCTTCACTTCCCGGTTTATATCCATGACTTTACCTTCATAAATTTTACTAACTGCGCCATAGTGGGTGGGTTGTAACAGGTCTGAAAGCGCATCGATGAAAACAGGTAATTGATTAGAGTGCTCGTTGAGCAAAATGCCTATTTTCTGACAAAGAGAAATGGTGCCTGGGATGGAGACCCTTTTCGCTGTTTCACCATCCATGACGTGTTCGGCGCTTATGCATTGGCCACCACCCGCCACTACAGCGAAGTTTCGCACTAATTTTTCTGCTTTTTCGGAAGAGGATGCGTTGTCTATGATCATTCGATCGCCAAGGTCAGCTGCCATCGCCATGGGTGTTGCGCTAACTCCGTAAATGGAAAAGCTCTCCATTTGTAATTCGGGGAACGCCCGCCCCATGCCGTCAGCGTCTACGACTGGTAGCCCACGTTCCGCCGCTGCGCAAAATGGAACAAGAGCATTCATGCCACCAGCTTCGAACGCGATGAGTGCAGACACCTTACGGCCTAAAAATTCTTCCAGAGTTTGTAAGGCCCATCCTGTCTCCATGCCATTTGTTGGTTTTTCTTGCATGATTGTCGGGGAGCCGACACCGCCGATGGCAACAACAAGTGCATCATCGTCAAGTTGCTCAAGGGGGATGAGGTTTATGTGACCAGCATTGCGTGTGCTTTCCTCTGCAAGGATTTCACCCAGTAAAGTATCTCCGCCACCACCGGTCGCGAGAAATGCACCGCCAAGTGCGATGGCCGCTATATCATTTGCAGTTATCTTCATTGTTATCTTGCCTGTTTAGAAAAAGCATTGAGATCAACGTCACCTATAGCTTTTACATTAATGATGGCACCGGGTTCATCTGTGTATGTCATTGGAGTTTCATCAATTTCAGCGATAATAATACTGCTGGTAATAGCGCCAGCATCTATAGCTTTTTCTCGGGAAGCTTGTTTGGCTTCTTCCAGTGCCTGGTCACGAGGTTTGTTGCTTGCCATATAGACGAGCTCAGCTTCTCCGCTGACTTGGGCAAAGGCGGCACCGATTGCATTGGCAACACCAGCATTTTCCGGTCTGATTACTGCGCTGGTTCCCTCAATGGCATCGGGTACCAAAAACCCCCCGCCGCCAACGACAATCAGCGGCAGAGCATCAGGGCTGGTTTTCAGCTTGTCGATATTATCGGTAAGCATTTCAGTTGCGGTTTTTTTAAATGCTGAAATCGTATCTTGCCCAATCGATGTCGCAAGATCTGCATTACCAATATTGGTATCGCCAGCGGCAACGGCTATGTCGGAAGCAGTCAACACCTCGCCGCCAAAAACCATTCCTTTTTGCGGCAAATCACGCCCGACGGAATCCGGCCCGATTGTAGTTCCGTCAGGACTTACAATAGACCCACCACCAAGCCCGAGTGCAAGAACATCAGGCATTCGAAAATTTGTCAGTACACCGCCAATACGTACGGCAGATCCTGAGGGCCTTGGGAAATTATCGATTAACATCCCGATATCAGCCGTGGTGCCTCCAACATCAACAACCATGGCATTGGCCTCACCTGATAACCATGCCGCCCCTCGCATGGAATTTGTTGGCCCTGAAGAAAAAGTGAAAACTGGAAAATATCGTGCAAAGTCAGCTGACATCAGCGTGCCATCATTCTGGCTGATGAACAAAGGGCATGAAAGATTTAGCGCCTTAAATGCGCTTTGAAATGCGCTTACTGTTTTTTCCGCTAATGGCAGAAGAGCTGCGTTGAGTAGCGTTGCATTCTCACGCTGATAAATTCCAATGCGACCAAGCTGATGGGAGAGGGCAAGTTTGGCATCGGGGATGATTTCACGAACCATTTTTCCAACGAGTAGTTCAGTCTCTGAATTGGATGTTGAAAAAACCGAGGTTACAGCAATTGAGGTTAATCCTGCATCATGCATTTTTTCTATGGCATTTCGTAACTGGTCCTTATCACACGGTACAATTGGCAATCCGTCATATTCATGTCCGCCATCGATCATCTGACTTTTAGCGATAATCGCTGCATATATGTCCGATGGCCATTTTGCACCAATGGAAAGGGCAGATGAAGATTGCGCGCCAATGCGAATGGCCCCTACGGGTGATAAACCTTTTCGTTGAACAACTGCGTTTGTGAACTGTGTTGTACCGAGTGTCATCATTTCAATGCGATCGGGGGGCGTTGAGGATTGCCGCAGAATTTCTTCAACTGCACTCAACACACCACTTGCAATGTCTTGGCTGGTGAGTGTTTTACAAGCAGCAATAAGCGTCTTACCGTCGAACAAAACACCATCCGTATGAGTTCCGCCGACGTCGATACCAATGCGCATTCATCGCCCCTTATTAATGAATACTGTGTGTAACATGAAATAAACCAGGCCACCAACTATGCAGCCATCGAGATTGGGCATTGTTGTCAGGGTTATTGTTTCCACAAAAGCCAGGGCCGCAACAGCACCGCCAATTGCCCAAGCGATCAGAGCCGGTATCGAGACTGGTGGTTCATCTGCCAAGTCCTCCAGCTGATATCGACCTTTGCGGACAACAAAGAAATCCACCACATAGATACCAAGAACAGCAGAGAATAATACGCTTTGCCAATATAAAAACTTTAAGAATAAATCACTGACTTCCAGCATTCCTAAGGTAGTACCGGCAATCCCGGCGAGCAGGACAAATTTCCATTCAGATGTTTTTGGGAAAATCGATGCAAGAGACAATCCTGACCCGTATAAATTGACAGCGTTCGTCGTAACGCTGGTCAAAATCAAAAATGCCATGGCGAATCCTCCAAACCCCAATGCGAGCATGATGGGTAAAGGTTCCAGCTCTTTTAGATAAATGGCAGCCCCCGAAGCAGACAGATGGACAACTGGTTCTATAAGCGCCAGGGCGATCATGACAGCAATAACCACATCAACCGGGCCACGAGCATAGCGTGTTAAGTCAGGGATCAGCAAGACACCAACTATAATCCCACCCGATAATAAGGTAACGGCTTGTGGGAAGGTCATGGTTTTGGTTGGCGCAATATCAACAAGGGATTGCAAATCGGTGAGCCCCATTGTGCGGGCAATCATAAATACCAATGTTGCCAGCATCAGCGGAAAAACGAACAAGGCAATTTTATCGAGGGCCTTGTATCCAAAAATGGTGGCTAGGGTCATCAGTATACCGCCAAAAATAACGTAAGCCTGGAGGGGTAAATCTAACCCCAATGCCTGAGTGCCGACGGCTTGTGCTGATGTGCCAAAAAAGTATGCATTGACGCCAAACCAGCCGAACTGGGCAAAGGCAAATGTTAAACTAACGAGCTTTGCCCCTATCACGCCGAAAGAAAATCGTAAAATCATATAAGTGGATAAGCGACTGCGCATACCAACCCATCCGGCAATGATTGCCAAAATTGTCACTAAAATCCCGGCCACTAAAAAAGCTAGAGTGCTTTGTTGGAAGCCGAGTGCCTGGCCAACTTCTGCACCACTAAACAAGGCGGGCAGTGCGATACCAATGCCGCCAAGCACGAACCCAACCCGCACGCCACTATAGGTTTTATTCTGTGGGACTGGTGTGGTGGCATAGTCTTCGACGAGAGAAGATTGTTGTTTTGTCATTGGAAAAGAATAATCGTATCAACAGGGCAAGTCAGTATAAATTTCAGGCCTTATTCTGAACTCAGCAAGTTTTCCTCAATCGGTATGCCATATTGTTTATAGATGGTGCCGTCTTTCATGACAAAATCTATGGTCTGAAACAGCGCCGGATATTTTATGGCATCACCTTTGATGGCAATAATATCTGCAAACCTTCCTGGTTGGATGGTTCCCCATTGCCCCTCTACGCCCATCATTTTTGAGGGCCAGTAGGTTGCGGCCTGGATTGTTTCCATTACGGATACACCCATTACACGGGTCCAGACGTCAATTTCATTCCATGTTGACTGACAATGAAATTTCATTGGGATGCCACTATCTGTTCCCACTAGCATCACTACACCGGATTCACGCAATTGGTTAAATTTACGTTTCAAGGTTGGTTTGCGCTTCGGGGTTAGCTGAAAATAATCCAGTCTGTTGGGGTGCTGAATAGATGCTTTAATATCGGCGATGGTGTCTTCTTTTAATCCGCGGTGCCAGCAATTGGTATCGAGTTCTTCAGGATTGTCGCGGGTTTCTTCAAAGTTCCATAAGCCTTCGACTGTCGGGGTCCAGTATAAAGGGCCACCGGCAATGCGGCCCTTGGCGGTTCTCTCCTTGAGCAGGGCTATAATGTCTTCGGGATATTCAGGCGCAGTAGTAAGGCCTGTATGTTCAAAATTATCGATTCCGACAGCAAGCCCAATGCGGATTTCATCTGGTTTGTGGGAGTGCCCAACAACTTTCAGGCCTTGTTTGTGAGCTTCATCGACAACAGCTTCGACTTCTGCGCGGCTCATTTCGTCTTGGTCAATCAGCTTGATAACATCTACGCCTGCCTTGGCTAATCGGCGCACTTTTGCACGCCCGTCGCCGGGGTTGTCGACGCCCCATCTGTATTGTTCTGTACCAGGATAAGCGCGGTGTTGAATGAATGGGCCTGAAACAAACAAACGGGGGCCAGGAATTTTCCCTTCAGAAATTTTAGTTTTGACACTGATGGAATCGTCCAGAGGGGCGCCCAAATCTCTTGCTGTGGTAATGCCCGCCAGCAATAATTGAACGGCGGATGCGGGCATGATTTCACTGGCAAAGCGGTCCGCATATGTTGATTGCCAGTGGTCGTAATTACTATGTCCCGTCAACATTAAATGGGCATGCATCTCCCAAAGACCCGGCATGACAGTCATGGCTTCTGATGAAACAACTTCATAATCATCTGGAATTGGTAATGCACCAACCGTACCCACCTCGACAATCATATTGTTCTCGATAAGAACGACACTGTTGTGTAAAGGGGTACCGCCAAGCCCATCGATAAGGGTTCCACCGACCAAAGCCTTTTTGTTTGAAAATACACGGTCTTCAGCTGAGGCTGGTTGCAGAAGAATTTGAGTTATTGCGAGCAGGCTGACAGCAAGGCTGAGTAAGCTAATAAAAAGACGGTGCATCTGAGGCGCTCCCTAATGTTATTTTATAAGAGAATACACCACAAAAACCGCCGCACCCCAATATAAAGCTACACCAAAAAAAACCGCCTTCGGGATGTTCTCACAAAGGCGGTTTAAAATTGAGATGGATTAAAGTTTGTCTTTATTCAGCAGCAATTGCTGTTGGAACAACGGAAACATATGTCCGGTTTTTGGCTTTGGTTCTGAAAAAGACCTTACCTTCTACCTTGGCGAAGATGGTGTGATCTTTGCCCATTCCGACATTGTCACCGGGGTGATATTTTGTGCCGCGTTGGCGGACAATAATGTTGCCAGGGATAACCGCTTCTTCACCGTATTTCTTAATGCCGAGGCGGCGGCCTTCGGAATCTCGACCGTTACGCGACGAACCACCTGCTTTTTTATGTGCCATGAGAAAACTCCTCTTCGTGCCATTAGCGCCTACCGGCTATTGGGCTTAATTCCTGATTACTTTTTAGCTGCAGCGAGAACTTTCGCTTTTTCAATCCAGTCGTCGCGTTCAATCCGCCCTTTAAACTTAAGACGTGCATCGATGAACGCAACATTTTCCGATGTCCAGGCAGCGATCTGCTCAAAGGTGTATATACCAAGCTCGTTCAGTGTCTCTTCCAGCTTGGGGCCAACGCCATTAATCAGTTTCAAATCATCCGCTTGTGCAGGTGCACTGTCATATTGTTGTGGTGCGGCTTCAGCCACATCGGTAGCTGGCGTAGCTGTAGGGGCCGGTGCTGCTTCTTTTTTCTTAGGTGCTGCTGGGGGCGCTGCTTTTTTGGTTGCGGCCTTTGGCTTTGCGCCGCCAGTTAGTATGTCCGTGACTTTGATAACCGTCAGATGTTGACGGTGGCCTTTTTTCCGGCGGTAATTTTGACGGCGGCGTTTCTTGAAAATAACGATTTTGGCGGCGCGGGTTTGCTCAAGAATTTCTGCAGAAACACTGGCACCATCCACTAATGGCGCGCCGACGGTAACATCAGCGCCATCGCCAATCATCAAAACGTCCTCAAGAACGACGCTATCGCCATCCTCGCCATCCAGTTTTTCAATTTTAATGATATCATCTTTAGCGACGCGATATTGCTTGCCGCCAGTCTTTACGACTGCATACATGGTTCCGACTTCCTTTAGCGCCTGTTTTGGTGGCGCATTGTCCTTTTTGGCTCCGGTTTCTGCTGCCCGGTTTTTAATGATGGCGGGTGATATCGGCTGAGCCGTCAAACGTCAAGAGCGAATACGAAGCATCAGGGTTTGGGGCAAAAGGTTGGTTAGGGCTTGATCATGGTTTGTTCTTGAAGTTGTGGGCTGTTTATCGGGGCAAGCCATCAAGTTACCCCTCCGTCTCACTTCGTTCGAGGCCTCCCCCATAAACGGGGGAGGAACAGGATCGAGATGATCGCATCTTTTATCGCTATAAAATAAACTTGGCTTTTTTATCCACCCCCTGCCTGGCTACCCTATGATGGCCAGATGGATACAAGTCACCGAGCCCTTGACCATGAGCAAGATTTGCCTGCGCAGATGCCGCCGCCGCGATTGATCATTGATCCTGTCAGTGGCGAAGAAACGCGTTTCGAAGATGCGTTGCGTGCGCGGTATGAGCGTTTGTCATTATTGACTCTTGATCTTGCGGAAGAAGCGGGAGAGGCGGTGCGGTCTTTTTCTTATGTGGATCGCAGAGAGAAGCCCGGACGGTTTGAGCGCGGGGTGGCGGCGATGACCAAAGCGATCTGGGCGCATCAATCGATTGAGCGATTACGCAAAGGTGAATGTGGTGGCGAGGCAGTGTTGCCGGAGGAGATTTTTCGGTCCTGTTCCGTTGACGGCCAAAATCATGGCGCGTGTGAGGGGGGTGGGGGCCACATACCAAATTATCTTGATGAGGTGATTGCGGATCATGTCGCGTGTACGCCCGGGTTTACAGATGATCTTGCAATGGGGCTTGCAGCAGAGTGTGGGCCCGCAATTGTAGATATGCATCAGTCTGAGAGTGATGACGTAAAAAGCGCAACCAGATCAGATGTTGATGAAACTAAAGAAAATACTGATCGGGCATCAATCATACAAGAAACCACATCGCGAATAGAGGCAGCAGCAGAGGCCGTGTGGGATTACCCGGCGTGCGCGGATGGTGATGATAAAGCAAAAAAATCTGGTGATGCGCAACCCGGTTTTGCGCCACCATAAAGTGGCCGGCTGACTTTTTAAACGCCAGCCGGGTTTAACAATTTAAATATCGAGGCTTTCAATAATCCGTTTCACCTGCAGGCGATGGGCTTTACTGTCCGCACTTAAGTTGAAATCAAAGAAACCAAACCGTGTCCGAATATCTTCAATTGCGGCAAGGGCGGCGCTGCGTGCTGTGGCGGGGTGGACTGGGCTGTCACTCATGTCCACAAGGCGTTCAAGATAGGCAATTTGTAAATTGCGACGGAACGCATTGGGGTTGCCTTTCAGGTCACTGCCAAAAATGGCTTCGTTTAAATCGAGGACCATTTCCGCTGGTGTGTAATCGCCGCCATAAAGGCTGGAATTCACCATCCGCTCTAAAACTACCGGGTGCAGAAGATGTGCAAGGGTGCCCATCTGGATACCGAGAACACGTTGGTGTACTTTTGGGTCTTCGGTTGCTGCCCCAAAATTAAAGCCGCGTCGTTGTGGTTGCAGGCGGGCCGCCAGGCCTTCCGGCAAGGTAAATGCATCGGCGGCATAAACATGATCCGCCAATGCCTGCATGGCTTTGAGTTGTGTTGCGCGTGGCACAGGCGTGTAAGGCAATGCATCATCGCTGGTTTGTTCCGGTGCCTGACGTTCCACATAAACACCGCCAACCTGACGCGAAATGACTGTTGCCATGGCGGCGTGCTGGCCCGTTGTGGTCAGATAGGCAAAAACGAGATTTTGCCAGCTTTTTTCATCGTCAAATTTATTGGCGAGCGTCGGCAGGGTTTCTTTCGATAGTTTTATGCGATCAACGGCATAAGCAACCGGATCGGAGGAGAGGTCGTTAATGTTGATGCGCGGATCAATGCCGCGACCAGGTGCGCGCATATCATCGGCATCATTGCCAAATGCGAGTCCTCTTTCTCCGGATCTTGCGAGAAGTGCTTTGCGGGCAATGGGATCAAGGCCTGGACGATAAGCAAACTCAATGGCCCAGTCATCATATGGGCCGGGGCGAGTCATATAGTAATCGCCTTGTGGCATGCCTTTTGGCGCCATATTGATTGCCGGATAATCCATAACGGACCCGGTGGGCGCGCCTTTGGTAATGGATGCATCGTGTACTTCGCGTGGCCCCCACTGAACGCTGGCTTTCATATTGTGGTTGAGGCCCATCGTATGGCCAACTTCGTGTAGCAGAAGATAATAAAGGCCTTCTTTTACAAGTTGCTCAAGCTCTTCCTCGCTCGCGCCTTGTGCCTGAAGGGCCGCTTTGCCAAAGTGAAGGGTGCTGACGGTAAGGAAAAGAACCTTATGAATGTGACCGGTATTCCGGTTTCTCGATGGATTGACGGTGTGCTGGAAGATCCAGCCAACATGGATAATCCAAACAAGGTTCGTGGTATGGTGTTCTGGGGCCATGCTCCAAACTCACAA
>CAZGVP010000099.1:0-9200 GCA_964529135.1 uncultured Caulobacterales bacterium
CATTATTTTGTTACTGCTACAGATGTTGGTAGACTTACAAGAATATTTTGCGCACGGCTTGAAGCGGAAAATACAAAACGTTTGCCTCAATTACCGAAAATATTACCCAGTAAAATTCTGAGTGACGGATTATCTTCAAAACCAAACATCAAGATACGCAATGGGCGGCTTGATTTTGATAAGCCCGCTCGCGCCAATCAAAAACCGCTGGACTGGTTTCGGTTAATACATGTTTTTTCACGTCAAACAAAATTTGACATTCACCCTGCGGCCTTATCGATCATTGCCAAAAACCTAAAGTATATAAACAAACAAACACGCAATGATAGAGAAATAGCTTCCTTGTTTCGGAACATTCTTATTGAGGCAAAAAACCCCATAAAAACCATGCGACTTATGGGGGAAACAGGGCTTTTAGGAAAATATATTCCGACCTATGGGAAAATCACCGGTCGGATTATTTATGGGCTTTATCGACGGTTTTCTCTTGATGAACAGACCATACAAGCCTTATCGATGTTATGTTTGATACACCGAGGTAGCGTAGAAAATGAGCACCCTGTTATTACCGGCATCATTCAAAATTCAAAAGACCCATATCCGTATTTTCTAGCCGTACTGTTTCATGAATTGATCTGGACTATTCGAGACCGCGACGTTGAAAAAGGACAAGCCCTTATATCAAGAATTACAACGCGTCTTGGGTTAGAGAAAAAAGACGCCGTAAATACCAGTTGGGTGGCTGCCAATCGTACCTTGATGATTGATACAATTGAGCGACGCAAGCTCGCTGATACTCGTACAATTGAGCATTTTTGTAATCAGGTTAAGACACCAGAACGGCTCGATCTTCTTTTACTGGTGACTACATGCCACTTGAAAGTTGTTGGGCTCAACGTGTGGGATGATCGCCAGCGCCGTCAATTACAAACGCTTTATGAAAGCGCCCTTGCCTGGTTTTCTGGAAAACAAAAAGAATTGACAGCATATCAGCAAGACCGAGCCAAAAAAGCTCATATTTTGATCGAAGAACAATTACCAAATTGGTCTCAAGCAGAAAAAAACTGGTTGATAGAGCGCGTTACCCCTCTTGCATTACATACTGTGGAGCCAACGCTTTGGGCACGTTTTGCTCCTTTGATGCGAAACGCTGACAAAGAAAATTTACCCGGCGCCGTTAGTGTATCATTGCGCAATGACGGAACCGTTGAAGCAATAATTTATGGTCCCGATCGGGACGGATTGCTCACCGATCTTGCGGGGGCAGTGTCTATGCTAGGAATTTCCTTTCGCAGCGTAGAAGCAATGACCACCACTGACAGGAAAATCATCGACGTCTTTATTTTGCAGTCTGTGGACGGGCACCCTTTGACAGATCCGACCCTTGTCTCAAGAATACATAAAAGCCTCTTGCAGACCATAAATTCACGCCCCAAAAAATTGCCTAAACCCTCACGTCGTCTTGGAGACAGGCGTGATATTTTTCATGTGACTCCTTCTGTAAGACTGGATCATGAGGCATCAGATGATTGCCTGGTGGTTGAAGCAATCGGCCTCGACCGCCCTGGGTTATTATATCAATTAACGCAGGCACTCACCGACATAGGCGTAACAATCCGATCTGCTCATGTTTCCACCTATGGAGAACGCGCAGTAGACAGCTTCTACCTGCAAGATGCTCCAGGTTATAAAATTACCAATAAACGCCGCCTTCAATCGATCGAGCGACGCTTGTATAACGTCCTTTCTGCTGGCGATCCGACATAAAAAAGGCTACGCCTCACCGCTAACTATCTTGTTCCTCCTAGCAAAGTGGATGGCTTGCATGAGCCGCAATATGATGAAATCCTTGGCTACTGTCTCCGGGCTGACAATACTCAGCCGGCTCCTGGGGTTCGTGCGTCAAATTCTCATGGCCGGCATTATTGGCGCAGGTGGCAATCCGGTCGCCGATGCTTTCTGGGCTGCCTTTCGCCTTCCCAATATGTTCAGGCGTTTATTTGCAGAGGGGGCATTCCATGCAGCTTTTATCCCCATGTTTCAGGCTCGCTCTGTTGAGTCACGAAACGATGCAAAAATTTTTGCTGAAGAGGTTATGGCCGGGTTGGTTTTTATCCTTACCGCCCTCACTATTATAGTAGAATTGGCCGCGCCTGCATTCGTCTTCATGATAGCAACCGGATTTAAAAGTGACCCGGAAAAATTCGCACTCACAACCCTGTATACACGGATCATGTTCCCGTATCTTGCCTGTATGTCGCTAGTGGGATTAATGAGCGGTATTCTTAACTCATTTGGGCGTTTTGCAGCTTCGGCTGGTGCTCCACTTGCCCTGAATATCTGTTTGATTATCGCTATCTTGGTATTTGCACGTTCAGATATTGAAGTGACTGGCATGGCTGCAGCATGGGCTGTATTTACTGGTGGCCTAGTGCAACTAGGTGTTTTAATGATCGGTATATCCCAACAAAATTTCACCCTTAAGCTTCGTAGACCTCGCTTTACACCTGCCATGAAAAGACTTTTAGCTCTTGGGGCACCTGGGTTCATTAGTGCGGGAGCACTGCAAATTAACCTCATCATTGGCACTAATATAGCCAGCCGTGAACCTGGCGCTGTTTCCTGGTTGATGAATGCTGATGCACTATACCAATTGCCGCTCGCAGTTATCGGTATCGCATTGGGAAGTGTTCTCCTGCCCGGCCTTTCACGAGAAGTGAAACAAGGAAATCAAGGTCAGGCAATTACGATGCTTAATCGCTCGATAGAAGTATCAGCTTTATTCTGTTTCCCGGCAGCGGTCGCTTTCCTAATTATGGCTGCTCCCATCTGTGATGCGCTATATCGCGGACTTGCAGGTGAAGCTTTAAGCCTATTCGGTGTAGGAAGATCTGCGTTTACTATTGATGACGTTATGAAAACCGGAGCCGCGCTATCATTATTTGGTATCGGCCTTCCTGCATTCGTCTGGCATAAAGTATTATCACCCGCGTTCTTTGCTCGTGAGGATACAAAAACCCCAATGAATTACGCGATCATCGCTATCATCATTAATACAGGACTTGCGCTTCTCTTATTTCCCCAAATCGGTTTCCTGGCGATTGCTGTTGCAACATCTCTTGCCGCCTGGGCCCAAGTATTTCTGCTCGCACAAAACCTATACCGCAAGGAACATTTTCGGCCAGATTTCCGCCTCACCTCGCGGTTAATTCGAATTATGATCGCCTCTGCAGGGATGGGATTGTTTATATACTTTACCCTTCCCCACAAAGAAACAATAGCTGCGAATGTTTGGAACCGCGACTGGCTTGCTATTATCACTATTGCTGTATGCGGCATGGTTATATATGGCATTCTAGCCCTTATCACCGGGGCCGCATCACCACGAGATATCAAAGCGATCACACGCCAAAAACCCACTGAACCAAAATAATCAAAACACAGAAAGACTTCGACATGGCTGTTTCCGCCCCCGTAAATAATCGCGTCTTCTCCGGCATTCAACCGACCGGAACCGTACACCTTGGTAATTATCTCGGTGCATTGGTCAACTGGGTTGCGATGCAAGAAACTCACGAAACTATTTTCTGCATTGTTGATTTACATGCCATTACTGTGTCACAGGACCCGAAAGCACTTCGTCAGAACACGCTTGATCTTACAGCAACATTATTGGGTTGTGGCCTCTCTCCTGATAAAGCAATCTTATACCATCAATCATCAGTACGCGAACATGTAGAACTGACATGGATATTCAACTGTGTAGCGCGCCTGGGTTGGTTAAATCGCATGACCCAATTCAAGGAAAAAGCAGGAAAAGATAAAGAGCGCGCATCCATTGGGCTATACACATACCCTGTACTGCAAGCAGCTGACATTCTAGCCTATCGGGCAACTCATGTACCCGTTGGTGAAGACCAGAAACAGCATCTTGAACTTTCTCGTGATATAGCGGCCAAATTTAATCATGATTATGGTGTTGAAGGTTTCTTTCCGTTACCAGAACCATTTATTCAAGGGCCGGGAGCAAGGGTTATGTCGCTGCGGGACGGCACCAAAAAAATGTCAAAATCTGATCCTTCAGACCTGTCCCGTATTAACCTCAATGATGATGCTGATACATTGGTCAAAAAAATACGTAAGGCGAAAACTGACCCAGAGCCATTACCATCAGAAATTGATGGCCTAAAAGACCGTCCTGATGCAGATAACCTGGTTGGTATTTATGCAGCCTTGTCTAATATGACAAAAGAAGCTGTGCTGAAAGAACATGGCGGCAAAGGGTTTGGAGATTTTAAACCTGTGTTAGCGGAATTAGCCGTTGAAAAATTGAAACCCGTATCAACAGAAATTGCACGGTTATCAAATGACCAAGGTCACCTTGAAAATACACTCAGGACAGGTACTGAAAAAGCCCGCGCAATAGCTGCACCTATAATCAAGGAAGTTCGAGAAATTGTTGGTTTTCTGGAATAATTAAATACAAAAACCGCCCTGATTAAAACCAGGGCGGCTCTTGCTATTCAACATAGTCATAAATTAGTTATTAATCCGTATGCGTGCGTGTCGTGAACAATCACGATGAGCAATACGCTTCAAACGGCGGGTTGGAACGTAGTTTCTCTCAGGACCATATACACTTACAGTACAGATTAGTCGTTTTCCACGACGCGTATAAACCAGATCTTCTCTCAAATTGATCCGAGCACGAAATTTTGTGTTATAAGACTGACGACGAATAAGCTTGGATCCACCACGGTTGCGTCGCGAATTATCGTAGTATCCAGTTCTACGATAGCTACGGTCACTATATCCACGATCCCGATATCTACGATCACTGCGACGATCGAAATCGCTACTACCAAACGTAATAGAAAATGATGTTCCAGATCTATAAGGTCCAGCGCGTGAATAACGGTCAGCGGCATAATAATCATAGTAATTTGCATAATGCGAGCGGTGATCATGATCCACATAACAAGGATCAGGACGCTCAAAAGCATTTGCCGGGGTCACAGCCAGTACAGCGAGACCTGCAAGTCCACCTGTTAACAACGCAGCGGCACGTTTGAAGAATGTTCTGTTTAGTGTCATCATCTCAGAATCTCCCTTTATTGGCTTGATTAAGTGAGGGTTGATGATGCTAATATGACGACCAAAGATGGCAGAATTTAACCTCGTTTGTGCCGGCAAAGCGGTATTTAAATGGCACAACCGTCACAACGTGTGCCAAATTCTGACATATTCTAAAAAGGGAATTAAAGATATGCGAGTTTAGGCTTAGCTCGCTTGACTATGAACAGTCTCGCCAGACTGTGCGTTTGTGGCAACAGGGTCTTGTATAAGACCAATTTCTATCATTTTTGCAGCAAGTAGCTGTTTGTCAAACGGCTTTAATATGTGGTGTTTTGCACCGGCAGCTTTTGCGAGCGTAAATTGTCTGGGGTCGTTTTCAGTGGCTGAAAGAATGATTGTAGGTCGTAAATCAGCATCCAAGCCGCCAATACCACTCAAAAAATCAAGCGCGCCCATATTAGGCAAATCCCAATCAAGCAGCACCACATCAGGTTTTGAATTTCCACAATATGAAACAGCCTGCTCTGGTGATGCTGCCTCTTCGACCTTGATATTGAGGTCCTTTAAAATCTGGGCAATTATCCCGCGGATAACCGGATTATCCTCAACAATCAGACAATTTGTCATTGCATTCACCCATTTCGCAGTTGCATATGCTTACCGTTCGCCAAGAATAAAGAATGTGGGTTAGCCGATCGTTAATGATTGAGGTTTTCGTAAACCTGCTGTGTAGGTTTTCGCTAACCACCCATTTCGCATTGTGAAAAGCTAGCGTTCATAATGATTTTCTCACCATCATTTTCAGCCTTCAATGCCCCGTTACTCTCTCGGGCTAACAATCCAGCGATATAAGCTGGGGTGAATTTTGGCTTCAGGTCTGTACCATCACCATCAATGGCAGCGACAAACTCATCATTTAAAAAGAGCCGCTTACCTGTTATTTCCAACGTAAATCCGTCCTGCGTTTCCGATATAATAACATCCCCTCCCCGTGGAACGGCTTCAGCAGCTGCATAGGCCATAACCAGCAGAATCTTCACTTTATTCTTAGGCAACATGATGTCAGGCATACGCCAATCCAAATTGGCTTTAGTGGTATCAAACAGAGCGCTTAGCACATCTTGGGCATCTTCCAGCTTGATTTCGGCGCCATGACCGCCCGCAGCGCCATAGGCCAATCGTGCATAACTCAATATTGCAAGCGCCTTCTTTGTACCATCACGCACCAACTCATCTGCCATCTCTTTCATGGCAGCATCGCTGGTTTGATCATCAATCATAGACAAACCAGAGCTGATTGCCCCGACAGGGTTAATCAGATCATGGCAGACCCGCGAGGATAACAAGGCAGAAAGATCGATTGGATCAGGCTCGTTTGCGCTATTAGACATGGGAACTCCTCATATTTCCCCACCAATCCCGCGATTCGCGCCTAAGCTGTATCGATTTGTCTATTTTTGGAAAAACGCATATTCTGGGCACCATAATACCGGCGTGAGATATGCATGCCTTGATGATAGGCCCGCATAGGGTTAACACCTTATTAAAGGCGGTAGGGGATACGTTGCGTACAGGTCTTTCATGAAACTGAATTTTAGTAACATATTTGCTGATGTTCCTATGTTGAGGCATCAATCCCACACGCAAAAAGAATATTCAGAAGCCCGAAAACCTTGGGCAGTTGCTGCATCAATGGGCGTGCTTATACTTGGTAGCCTATTTTTATTAATTAGCGCTACGATACCGATCCGACATATTCCCTTACCCCAAACCCCTGCCGCAAGCTCATCTTCGCCGCTCTCATTACAATCAGAAGAAGCGATACTGGCAGTGACATCACGACAGAAAACTGTCCAGATAGCTCCCAAAAACCGTTCAGGAATTGAGAACGATAAATTGGTTTCCCAAATCGTAAATCAAGATGAACATAAACCCCAGGGTTTAGTGCCTCGCCTTAAACCCGCTACGATCAAAACCGCGAAAATTACGACCACCCAAGCAAAAACAACATTGGTTCAGGTGATCAAAGCAAGTATAAACGATGAAACAAACCTTAAACCAAGATTAAAACCACAACGCACTGCCTCAAAAACGACTTCGTATGCAGATCACAATATTAGCGCTAATCCACTATTCACTAATCCTCTAAACTTACACCCGATAGCGCTCACTTCCTCAGTGGATAATCCCCCTCCGTTTTTCACAGAGCAAGACACGCTTACAAACACAGCATTGTTAGGAAACACATACGCCTTTTCACAAATCCCTGAAGGTGATCTAAACGCATCGACAACAAGTCACACAGCATATCTGTTAAAGGGTGAAAGCTTTGTTGATCTACTGAAACGATCAGGTATTCGCCGTACAGATCGCAATGGTGTCACTTCAGAACTGGGAAAACACATTAAACTGAGAAGATTACAGGCAGGCTTGAAGATGGAGCTGACCACAAGCCCTCCCAATCAAACCTGGTTTCAGGCATCAATTTCAGATGACAACCCTTCAGATTATTTGTTGGCACTAAAAATCCGTACTGACGATGAAAAAATACTCAAACTAAAACGTCAAAGAGATGGCACCTACACAGCTGTTTTGACACCTATACAAATGACGAAACGCCTACAAACAGCATCAGGTTCTATTGACGGTAACCTTTATGTTTCCATGCGCAAACAAGGCGCCCCTGATGAAGTGATACATAACCTGGCTAACATTTTCGCCTTTGATGTGGATTTTCAACGTGACATTTTTCGCGGTGATGGCTTCGAGACCATTTACGAAGTCTGGTATGATGAAGATGGCAATGTTGCCCGAGGTGGAGAAATTCTATTTGCTAAACTCGATTGGCGCGGACGCAGCAAAAACAAAGGATATTATCTCTACTCACCGCAAACGAAAACAATGCAACCTGATTATTTTGATGCAAAAGGCCAAAGCGCACGCCGGCTTCTTATGAAGACTCCAATTGATGGCGCAAGATTATCTTCACGGTTTGGACCTCGTAAACACCCTATTCTTGGCTATCGCAAAACCCATAAGGGTGTTGATTTCGCAGCCCGCCGAGGCACACCAATCAAAGCGACAGGTGATGGTGTTATTGAACGCTCAAACCGGTATGGATCTTTTGGAAACTATATCCGTATCCGTCACGCCAATGGGTATAAGACTGCATATGCACATTTGAAGGGATTTAGCCGGGGTATAAAAAAAGGAAAGCGTGTTCGGCAAGGCGATATTATCGGTTATGTGGGAACAACAGGCCGATCTACCGGGCCTCATCTTCATTATGAGGTTCACCATAAAGGGCACGCAGTAAACCCGCAAAAACTCAAAATTGCTACGGGTATTAAACTCAATGGTAAAGCGCTAAATAATTTTAAGGCAAGGCGTGATATAATTAATCGACTAAGAAAACCGGTGGAGCCTACCAATCCAGCTGCGCCAGGTGATGGCACAAGTAGGGCTGTCACCGGGAAATAATTGGCTTTATCTTGACTAAATTCACCTTTGCTAATTTGTTCCCCTCTTCGAATTTTGCCTAAATTTTCCTGTCTCCGATTGCTCTAGGGGTTTCATTTTCCCTTATACGCACTCAATGAGTTGGATTATCAACCTTTTCATAATTTCGTCACCAACTATCAAACCAAGGTTAGTCATTCCATAAATCAGCAATTGCCCTGAACATTTCGATCGTCTCAATCTCACGGTAACTGGTTTGGTCATTCGTAATGCCATAATCACTATTGGCTGACAACTTTACGATCACAGTTCCAGTAGTTGGATTAACGAAAACAAACTGGTTATAGACACCAATCGCAGAAAATTCTCCTTGCTGTCCTTCTGGCACCCACCATTGATATCCATAACCCAACTCGAAATCGGATGCTGGGTTATTCTTACCGGGCTGAAGATGCGGTGCATCTGGCGTCACTGATGCTATAACCCACGCTTCTGGTACTATTTGCTTCCCACCAAGACTATCACTCAAACGCCCGCCTAACCTGTATAATTCACCTATTTTCGCATAATCGCGTGCAGTAACATTCAGGCCAGCGAAGGCCATTTCCATACCTTCATCATCCAACAACCAGTACCCAGGATATTCAGCCCCCATTGGTTGCCAT
>CAZGVP010000100.1:0-9199 GCA_964529135.1 uncultured Caulobacterales bacterium
CTTTTTGAATTGAAATATTTCTTTACTGCCTCAATCGCTTCTACATCTGGCGGTGATGCCCACTCAGCAGAAACCGTGCGTCATCGGATCAAAGAATTGGTAGATGCAGAAGATGCAAAATCCGTTCTCTCCGATGACAGAATCGTAGAAATTCTCAAACAAGATGGCATCGAAATCGCCAGACGCACTGTCGCAAAATACCGTGAAACATTAGGGATACCATCCTCCGTACAAAGACGCCGCGACTTTGCCAAAATGGCGATTTAGGATTCTTTATTATCACCTCCTTCAACATTTTGTTGATTTTGACAAGACGCATTATTAGTTTTACTAACCGTTTCAAAACGCCCCATCTGGTTTACCTTCATGATCAATGAAGTCCCAGATCAAGGGATACAGTCCTTGAATAGTAGCAGTTAAATGATCGCCATCTTCTATTTCAATAAGTTGCTTTGGACTGTTTGCCATCTTGTATAATATGCGGCCATGTCGGATGGGTATTATCCCGTCACGTGTGCCGTGTACAATCAATACCAGTTCCTCAACATCTTTAATCCAGTCCCTTGATCTATATTTGTCTTTTATCAAAAATCGGACAGGCAACATCGGAAATAGCTCCGCAGCACGATCTTCAACAGCGGTATGAAGCGCCTCAAGTATGAGAGCTTATGCTTCAACGTTAAATGGCAGTTTTGTGGCAACACCACTCCCTAAAGAAAATCCATGGATGATAATGTGTGATGAGGAATGGCGCCCCTTGGGCCAATCATATCCTGCTTGCGCATCTCTATGCAGCCCTTCTTCTGTTGGGTTTCCGGTTGAGCCATCATACCCACGATATGACACCGCCAAAAAACCTACACCAGCATCAGCAATACGTCGCCAACGCCCATCCCAAATTGTTATGCTGTCACCGTTACCATTAAAAAATAGTATGACGTTCTGGTCGGGGTCAGTAGGCGGTAAATACCATGCAACCAGCATTTCTCCATCGAGAGTGGTTAAACTAACTTGTTCCAAACCAGCGACAGATGATTTTTCTATATCCGCAAATACATCAGTGGGGTGATAAATAAAATCCCGCTGATTCAACCAAAATACAGGACAGCAAAAGTATATGCAAAAACAACTCCAATGATTATAAGTTCTAAAAGCTACAATGCTGATTTTGAAATTAGCAAATGACCTACCCCCATTTTTTAATCGTCTTTGTATAAGATTTTTTGATAATCTTCTCCAATACGCCAATATCCACATCTTCTAACTTGTTGACATAAAGACATGCGCGACCTGTTTTATACTTACCAAGCTTTGTGCGTAACGGATCATCATCGTCAATGGATCCCATCACATAAAGCACCATGCTTGTTTTGCGCGGAGAAAAACCAACATTGGGGGCATCTCCCTCGCGCCCACTTTCATAAACATAATGATAGGCACCATACCCAATAATCGAAGGGCCCCACATGACCGGGGTTTGACCAGTGACTTTTTTAAATAGCTTCAATAACTCTTTGGCATCTGCACGACGTTTTTCATGATCAACACTATCTATAAATTTCGCCACACTGATTTTCGTAGGAACGGTTTTATTTTCACTTTTTGCCATGATGTTCACCTTGCCTGTTCAAGTGCTCCCCTAACTCTGTCCTATACTTACTAATTAGTATAATCCTATTTTGAAACATGAGTAAAAATTGCCGCTTCTTTCGCACAAGATATTCATGCACGAAGTCAGCACAGCCTCATCAGGCCAACTCCCGGAAAGCGGCAGAACACACCGCTCATTATCCATTGTAATGCAATCTATAGATCGCATCAAAGTACTGGTATTTATATTCGTTTTTCCCATATAATAAGCACTTGGGATACGGGGTTACGCGGCAACCTGATAATCAGGCCTGCCAGCAAATGAGAAACCGAAAAGGACCAAATCATCCATGGACATTAATATCAGCGGTAAAAATATCGACCTTGGCGACGCCCTGCAAATTCACGTAGAGGAAAATCTTTCGCAGGGGATACACAAATATTTCGACCGCGATGTAGAAGCTCAAGTAACCTTTGCCAATGAACATTCAGAAGTGGTTTGTGAAATCACAACCCATCTGGCGTCTGGGGTTTTCCTGGCAGCGCGTGGCAAGGGCGGAGATGCATATTCCGCTTTTAGCGAGGCACAAGAAAAAATCGAAAAACGAGTCCGTCGTCACAAACGTCGCCTAAAAGACCATCATAACAACGTTAAAGACCCGCTTCCCGCCGAAAATGCCGCGCACTACTTACTGGCCAGCCCAGCTGAAGATGCAGCTGATATACCAGAAGAAACCCCTATGGTGATCGCAGAGAGCCAACGCGCCGTGCGTGAAATGACCGTCAGCGACGCCGTTATGCAACTCGATATTAGTGAAGACCCGGCATTACTCTTCAAAAATGCCGGACATGGGCGATTAAATGTCGTGTACCGGCGTGCAGATGGCCATATCGGGTGGATTGACCCATCCTGATATTTAGGGCTGGATTTCCCACAATATACCGCTATAGACACCCGTCGACTGGTTAAACGTAACCATTCGACGGTGCGATTCATGAAAATTTTCAGGCAGCTGAAATTTGGGTTCCATCGATGAAAAGACAGTAACCAATTGATTTTCGTAGAAGAATTAGTTTAACGACAAAAGGATATTTGTAAGAATTTCAGGAAGGCAATAGGGATTTACCGGATTTGAACTAAATCATGGCAAATACCCAACATGGCGACCAATTGATTGTAATCCCGATAAGACGATCACAAAACAATCAGGTCCTTGTAGTCGTTGTGCCCTCTCTCCAGATATTCTTTATAAGCTTTGCATTTTATGAATTCGGATAATATAACAAGTTCCAGCATTATGAGTATTGAACAGATCCTGACCCCTGATAATGTCCAGATTGACATGAAGGCCGCCTGCAAACGCGAAGCACTAGCTGAGCTTGCTGATAAGGCCGCAGATATAACCGGTGAGGATCGCGACAAGATCCTCGATATATTGATGGACCGGGAACGGTTGGGCTCAACTGGTGTCGGTGATGGCGTCGCAATTCCTCATGGTAAGATCGAAGGCCTCAGCCGTATTGTCGGACTTTTTGCCCGCTTGGAAAAACCGGTAGATTTTGACTCCCTGGACGGCGCACCAGTTGATCTATGTTTTCTTTTACTAGCCCCAGCCAACGCAACTGCTGCACACCTGAAAGCACTGGCAAAAGTCGCACGCTTATTTCGGGATCAAGATACTCGCGAAGCACTTCGCAACGCTGATACCGCTGAAACTGCTTTCGTAATTGCCACAACTGACAGAAAATCAAATGCAGCATAAGCTGCAATATTACCCGTAATATTTTATTGGTAATTCTTACGCACTTGCAGCAAATTTCCTGCCTGTCACCACTTTCACTTGAGATGTAGTGTAAACGTATCCCTTCCCATTTTGGCGTTGGGCACACTGTGGCTATATCAATTTTAGGGATTATTGGCCGGGCGATCGCTCTGAAAACACACAACCAAACTTAAGAGGGGGATATTATGGAAATCGATCTTAAAACACTCAATGGCTTGGCACTGAATGATCTCATCATTGGCGGTGATGGGGATGACAACATTTTCGGCGGTAGTGGGTTTGACACATTGATGGGCGGTGAAGGCAATGATGTGCTCAGAGGATCATTTGGAGCCGACACCATCACCGGCGGTATAGGGGACGATACCTTATCAGGTGGACGCGATATTGCTTCGGGTGAACAAATAAGTTCCTTTTTTAATACTAGCTCGCCATTTGATGATTTTATATTCGAAGATGGTTTCGGCAATGATGTCATCACGGACTTTGGCGCTCTTGTGTTCTTAACCCCAGGATTTCCACTCGTTCGTACCGATGATATTGACCTATCTGCGGTAACAGCCATCACTGATTTTGATGATCTTGTGGCCAACCACTTAATCACTAATGCCGATGGTGATGCGGTTATTATCGACGGAAGTAATTCGATTACCTTAGAAGGTGTCGCTATTGCAGATCTTGCAGCTGAGAATTTCATTTTCTAGTCACGAGGATCTGGCAAGGGTTTCACAACATCTTGATCTTTTCGAAATCCTCTCATTTTCCTTTACCTCTCCTGTTGCCGCAGGCTCAGGACAGGTCTATGACCTTTTGAAAATTAACGGCACAGCGGAGTCGCATTTTCATGTCTGTTCTCATTGACAAGAATACCAAAGTCATCTGTCAGGGGCTCACCGGCTCTCAAGGCACTTTCCATACCGAACAAGCCATTGCCTATGGTACAAAAATGACTGGCGGGGTAACCCCCGGAAAAGGCGGTCAAACATGGGTCGGTGGAGGCGATGCCAAGGGCACAGAACTCCCGGTTTTCGATACCGTGCTTGAAGCGCGAGAACAGGCCGGGGCTGATGCCAGCGTGATTTATGTGCCGCCACCATTTGCAGCAGATTCTATCCTGGAAGCGATCGAAGCTGAAATTGCGCTCATCGTTTGTATAACCGAAGGCATTCCCGTTCAGGATATGGTTCGGGTCAAACGCGCGCTCGAAGGATCATCCAGTCGGCTTGTGGGACCAAACTGCCCCGGTGTCATCACACCGGACGAATGCAAGATCGGTATTATGCCTGGCCATATTCATCGTGACGGTCATGTCGGCATTGTTTCGCGCTCCGGCACGCTCACCTATGAAGCCGTGCATCAAACCACCATGGCTGGCCTTGGCCAATCAACGTGTGTCGGTATTGGTGGTGACCCGGTTAAAGGTACCGATTTCATTGATACACTGGAGCTTTTCCTCGCTGATGACGATACTCATTCGATCATTATGATCGGAGAAATTGGCGGGTCGGCAGAAGCAGATGCAGCCCGGTTCCTGGCTGAAAATAAAATCAAAAAACCCACAGTCGGCTTTATCGCTGGTGTAACGGCTCCTCCCGGACGGCGCATGGGCCATGCTGGTGCTATCGTCTCTGGCGGTGACGACACAGCCGAAGCCAAAATTGAAGCGATGAAGCAAGCCGGCATCGCCGTTTCCCCAACACCGGCATCAATGGGCAAGACGTTGCTGAAACTTCTCAAAAAATAAACCATTATCCGGGAAGATTGGGCGTTAAAAAGCTTTTTTCATCGCCCCTGCTGGCCTACATGTATGTAATGGTAGCGTAGAAAAATTCATTCTTCTTAATGCGATCCTCCGACAAGCCAGCCTGGGGATCTCGCGGAAAAAAATATTATGGCTGATCAATCTCAACCGGCCCACCCTTCTTCTGGCGATACTGAACAAGACACGCTCCTGTCCGGCATCAATGCAGCATGGCTGGAAGCCTTATATGCAGATTATCAGGAAAACCCCGCTAGCGTGCCCACTACCTGGCAAAATTACTTTGCTGAACTCAATGATAAAAGCGACAGTAATAACGCCCGTCACGCCGTCGATGGCCCAGATTGGCAACGGGCAGATTGGCCTCCCCGGGTTAATGGTGAAGCGACCGCTCTGCTTGACGGAGACTGGAGCACTTTAGAAGCCTCTATTTCTGACAAACTTTCCTCGTCCAAACCTGCCACAGCGATCGAAGGTATTTCCATACGCGAAGCCACCAAGGATAGCTTACGGGCCCTGATGCTCATTCGTGCTTTTCGGATCCGAGGTCATTTGATTGCAGATCTTGATCCGTTGGGCCTCAGATCAAAAGACATTCATCCCGAATTAGATCCCGCGACCTATGGATTTGGTGCTGATGATTATGATCGCCCGATCTTTATTGACAATGTGCTAGGCCTTGAGACCGCAACCTTACGTGAAATACTGGATATCCTCACCCGCACTTATTGCGGAACTTTTGCTGTCGAATTCATGCATATTACTAACCCAGAACAAAAAGCCTGGATTCAGCAGCGCATTGAAGGGCCGGACAAGGACATAACTTTCACCAAGACCGGCAAGCGGGCGATTTTGAAAAAGCTAATCGAGGCTGAGGGTTTCGAGAATTTCCTTAATAAGAAATATACGGGCACCAAAAGGTTTGGTCTCGATGGTGGCGAGTCGATGGTTCCTGCATTGGAACAAATCATCAAGCGTGGCGGTGCCATGGGCGTCTCAGAGATTATTATTGGGATGCCTCACCGGGGGCGGCTCAATGTATTGGCTGCAGTGATGGGTAAACCTTATCATCATATTTTCCACGAATTTCAGGGCGGGTCTGTAACCCCGGATGACGTTGGCGGATCAGGTGATGTGAAATACCATCTCGGTGCCTCATCAGATCGCAGTTTTGATGATAATGATGTTCACTTGTCACTGACAGCGAACCCTTCACACTTGGAAGCTGTTAATCCTGTTGTCATCGGGAAAGCGCGCTCAAAGCAGGACCGTATTAAACGCTCATCTAGTGATCCTGATAATAAGCGGCATACTGTACTGCCACTATTGTTGCATGGCGATGCCGCTTTTGCGGGACAAGGTGTTGTCGCTGAAGGACTCGGCTTTTCCGGCCTGCGCGGATATCAAGCTGGCGGCACGATCCATTTTATTGTGAACAATCAAATCGGCTTTACGACAAGCCCAAATTTTGCCCGTTCTTCCCCCTACCCTTCCGATGTCGCTAAAATGATTGAAGCGCCGATCCTTCACGTTAATGGTGATGATCCTGAAGCCGTTGTATATGCCGCTAAAATTGCCACCGAATATCGGCAACAGTTTGGTAATGATGTCGTCATCGACATGTTCTGTTATCGTCGTTTCGGCCACAATGAAGGCGATGAACCAAGTTTCACCCAGCCACTCATGTACCGTGAGATACGTGAGCAATCGACAACACGGGAAATATACACCCGGCGTCTTATTAGCGAAGGCGTGATAGATGAAACCTGGGAAGAAAACGAACGTGATATTTTCCGTAATTTTCTGGAATCTGAGTTCCAGGCTGGAACAAGCTTTAAACCCAACAAGGCAGACTGGTTAGATGGGCAATGGTCCGGGTATGTACCGCCAGTTGACGATGATCGACGTGGCGACACCGCTGTTAGTATCGATAGTTTGAAAGATATTGGTAAACAGCTCACAAGCTATCCGAGTGGTTTTAATGTTCACAAAACTCTCAAACGTATTCTCAAACAAAAAGAGAAAATGTTTAAGACTGGAGAGAATATAGACTGGGCAACGGGAGAAGCACTTGCCTATGGAACACTCCTTCAAGATGGGTTCGACGTAAGGCTCTCTGGTCAGGATTGCCGTCGTGGTACATTTTCGCATCGTCATGCTGTTTTTATCGATCAGGAAACAGAAAAGACTCACACCCCATTAATTAATCTGGACAACTCCAAAGCCACCTTTGAAGTGCACGATTCCAATCTATCAGAATTTGCTGTCATGGGCTTTGAGTATGGCTATTCTCTTGCGAATCCCAAAGCCCTAGTGCTTTGGGGGGGCCAATTTGGCGATTTTGCCAATGGCGCTCAAGTGATCATCGATCAATTTATCTCCACGGGCGAGCGTAAATGGTTGCGTATGTCAGGTCTCGTTCTCCTCTTGCCACACGGATATGAAGGTCAGGGGCCAGAACATTCATCAGCACGGTTAGAGCGCTTCTTGCAATTATGCGCACAAGACAATATCCAGGTCGCGAATTGCACCACGCCTGCAAATTATTACCATATCCTGCGGCGCCAAATGCGCCGCAACTTCCGTAAACCTCTCATCGTGATGACACCAAAATCTTTGCTACGCCACAAGAAATGTGTTTCAACACTAGAAGAAATGGGTCCCGGCTCCTCTTTCCATAGAATTTTGTGGGACGACGCAGAATACAAAAAAGGATCAACCGTTGAACTTGTTGCTGATAACAAGGTTAAACGTGTGGTTATTTGCTCGGGTAAGGTATATTATGATCTTCTCGAGGAACGTGAAAAACGCGGGATCAATGATATTTACCTCCTGCGTCTTGAGCAATTTTACCCCTACCCGGCGCACTCCATGAATGCAGAGCTCAAACGGTTCAAAAATGCTGAAATGGTTTGGTGTCAGGAAGAACCCAAAAATATGGGTGCATGGAGCTTTATTGAGCCAAGCATCGAATGGACACTCGATCAAATTAAAGCAAAACACAAACGCCCCGTTTATGTGGGGCGCCATTCTTCAGCTTCGCCGGCAACGGGACTTATGAGCCGTCACCAAAAAGAACTGGCCACTTTCCTCGACGAAGCTCTCACGATCGGAAAACAAACCTGACGATCACTACATAGACTCGAACAAGATCAGCCACCATTGTTGTTTACAAGCAGGGAACGACAAGTAGGAGAAGAGAATAATGACCACCGAAATCAACGTCCCAGCTCTGGGCGAGTCCGTTACTGAGGCCACGGTTGCAAAATGGCTCAAAAACGAAGGCGATAATGTTAACGCTGATGAACCGCTCGTGGAGCTGGAAACAGATAAAGTCTCAGTAGAGGTTCCTGCCCCCTCCGGCGGAGTTCTCGCTAAGATCAGTGTGCAAGAGGGCGATACGGTAGAAGTAGGAACTTTGCTCGGTATGCTCAAGGAAGGCAGCGGATCAGCAAAGAAAGCATCTACCAAATCAGCAGCTGCCAAGAAATCTACACCTGCAGCACAAAAATCAACACCGGCTGCATCCGGCGGTGGTGAAACGATTGAAGTCCGTGTCCCACAAGCCGGAGAGAGTGTCACTGAAGCTGAAGTTGGCGAGATCATGAAAAAAGCTGGCGATGCAGTCGCTATGGATGAAGCAATCATCAGCTTGGAAACAGATAAAGCTGCCATGGATGTTTCCGCTGCTGCTGCCGGCATTATCAAATCCATCGACGTCAGTGAAGGTGATGTAGTTGAGGTGGGCGCACTCTTGGCAACGATTGAAGCCGGTGCGAATGCACCCTCAACTCCACAAGCAACACAAGCGGTAAATGGTAAAACAGCTCCCGCAAACTTATCCCCTGCACCACGCCGCGTGGTTGCTGAGCGC
Organism: uncultured Caulobacterales bacterium; assembly: GCA_964529135.1. Lineage (GTDB taxonomy): Bacteria > Pseudomonadota > Alphaproteobacteria > Caulobacterales > Parvularculaceae > CALLPQ01. Next base: position 9,008 of record CAZGVP010000100.1, read on the forward strand.
AACCTTGATGCAACTCAAATTGCTGGTACTGGCAAAAATGGTCGCGTGACAAAAGGCGATGCACTTGCGGTAAAAACGGGCAAGACACAAAAAGTCAAAGCGCCGAGCACGCTTCGAGAGCCAGGAGAGCGCGAAGAACGTGTACGGATGACAAGGCTTCGCCAAACGATTGCCCGGCGTTTGAAAGAAGCC
>CAZGVP010000101.1:0-9113 GCA_964529135.1 uncultured Caulobacterales bacterium
GTGCGGGTCTTCGAATTCTTTCCACGATTGGCAAAAGCCTCCCGCCGAACTTCTTCCTTAGTTCGAGTGCGTTCTTTCTTGACGTAAGATGCGCTCTTCCCCAACGCAACATCAACTTTTTCACGCACCACCCCCAACAATCCCATCTCGCCTTGTTCGCCGCCATTAACGTTAGCAATGTACCAAATTAGGATAGCAGCACAAAACCCAAGAATTGCCAAGAATGTCAGAGTCTCCATACTACACCTGTCAACACGGTTATCATGGTTAAAACGCTATACAACACAGTCCGAACTCTGCGAGATTTACGCCAAACTTACTCGCCCCTATGCTACAGGAGAATTCTTTCATGACTCTTTATACCGGAAAATGGGCCCTTATAACAGGTGCGTCCGCTGGCATTGGCGCTGCCTTTGCTCGCTCCCTTGCCGAAAAAGGAGCAAACTTGATCCTAGTCGCCCGGCGAGAAGCCCGCTTAACCTCCCTTGCTGATGAGCTCAGCAGCAAACACAACATTCAAACAAAAACTATTAGCGCTGACCTCGCAAAACCGGATTCACCAGCAGCGGTCATGGCTGAACTCAAAGCAAGCGGCACACCGATAGATATCCTTATTAATAATGCCGGGTTTGGTCTTCCCGGAGAATATCTCGATAGCGATTGGCAAACACACAGAGATTTTATTGAATTGATGGTAACCAGCTATGGCGCATTCAGTCACCTGGCCCTGGAAGGAATGACCGAGCGCGGTTATGGGAGGATCATTCAAGTTGCCTCCGTTGCTGGCCTCGTGCCCGGCGCAAAGGGGCACACCATGTATGGTGCCACGAAAGCCTTTCTTGTCAGTTTCGCGCAATCGCTGGCGGCCGAATATAGTGACAGGGGCGTTCACACAACAGCACTTTGCCCCGGTTTCACCTACACTGAATTTCACGACGTTAACGGCACACGCAACCTCGTCTCAAAATTACCGAACTATATGATGATGCCTGCTGAACCAGTCGTCGAAGGAGCATTACGCGCCGTCGAAAAACGCCATGTTGTTTATGTACCAGGCAGTGTTAACAAAATGATCGTCTGGTTAATGAACAGCTTACCAAGATCATGGGCCGCCAGGCTAATGACCAATAATTCAAAACGGATTAGAAAAAGCGCTGAAACCTAATCGGTATTATAGGGGGCCTGCGATATTCAAAGACCAGTCATATCTATATTTGCGAATAGAGGTTTTTCCTTCTAGAGCACGATATAATTTTTCATCAGAGTACTGGCGAATATGATTTAAAATTGCTTCTTCATCGCTGCCAAAATCCTTTCGGTACCAACCATATATCTTGGACACGATAACCTTATTCTTACGAGTGAAACGAACTCCACGAGGGTGAGTAATATAGTCTCGTGCTGCGCTTTCTAACATCTCTTCCAGACGCTCACCTGTATACGCTTTCATTGCCAAGTTAGGGCATCCGATAGAGGCGCAATTCACAGCATAATGAATACGATTATCGCCATATACAGGGCGAATTATATTATTCTCAATATTACTCAATGTCAGATCAATGCCATTCACGCGGGTAACTGGCGTACTCCACGGAGCATCAAGATCGCGGATTGACTCTACAGGCTCACTTTTAATGATCAGTTGAACTGTTAAAGCATTGTAGAGGTTAATCCAGAATGCAAGTTGCTCCTTTTTATTCAAGGTAGAAGTGACAACACCTTCAAGCGAGTGAATATAATTTTGTAGTATGGCAATATCCTCACTCCCGACAGCTCTATACCGAAACAGTGCCACCCCTGAAACGTCCATCGCTAAATATTTTTGTAAGAACTCATCCCAAATACTGTGATCAATGACTTCAGCACTCTCAGGGTTATGCTCGAGAAATCGCGCATCAAGCAATTCTGATGCGGCGATAAAATTTCGCTCCACCCATACCGGTGCTGCACTCGCTTGCACCGAAAAAAAGGGCACAAGGCAACTCAATACGAGGGTCAAACCATTGAATCGGGACATCACGAAACCTCTAGGATAATCTTTTCAATAACCCCGAAACTAAGGCATCCCCTCAATTTTTGATACTGGCATTTAAGTTACATCGCCTTATCGTGACAGTGAGTGCATCAATGTGAAAATACGGTCAGACGCCGACGTCCCTAACCTGATTTTTGCGCCCAATCGCGGTGTGTATCATCCAGCTTCACCGCTGCCATCACCGCTAGCGTTACGATATCCGGCACTTTTGTACCAATCTGTGCTATTTGCACTGGTTTATCGAGACCAATAAGTACAGGGCCGATCACTGTTGCCTCACCAATCTCGCCCAGCAACTTAGTTGAAATTGAGCCTGAATGTAGGCCTGGCACCACCAAAACATTGGCTTCTCCCTCTAACCGGGAAAACGGAAACACCTCGCGGAAATTTTCGTTCAAAGCCATACGCGGGGTCATTTCACCCTCATAATTGAAATCTACATCATCACGCGCATCCAGAATCTTCACAGCCCCCGCAACCCTGCGCGCATGTTCAGTATCCGGATTTCCGAAATTCGAGTAGGAAACAAAAGCTACCTTTGGTTCAGACCCAAGTCGACGTGCCGCATGGGCTGTTTGTACAGCAATCTCGGCAAGCTCTTCCGCGCTCGGCAAAACATGAATATTGGTATCTGCCATAAAGAGAGTACGGCCTTTAGCAAGTATGATTGACATGCCAACGAGTCGCTCTCCGGGTGTTGGATCGATCGCAAGACGAACATTATTCAACGCTACATCAAAGTTACGCGTAACACCTGTCACCATACCATCCGCATGCCCAGCCGCTAGCATACAAGAGCCAAAAACATTACGATCTGTATTCACCAGCCGCTGCACATCGCGATATAAATAACCCTGTCTTTGCAATCGACTATATAAATAATCCGTATAGGCATCTTTATGGGTGGATAGGCGTGCATTGACAACCTCAAGCGGATCTTCTTCAAACAATCCCGCATCCTGCAACCCTTTTTTAACTTCATCTTCGCGACCGATAAGAATTGCCTTGCCAAAACCCTCTCGCTGAAAAGAATGAGCTGCGCGTATAACCGATTGATTCTCACCTTCAGCAAAAACAATCCGGCGAAGGTTTCTCTGACCACGGATTGTACTATAGACTTTTTGCAAAAAAGAAGCAGATGGATCAAGACGAGCCGCCAACGCATGACGATAGGCCTGCATATCCTTGATCGGTTTTCGCGCAACCCCAGTGTCAGCTGCCGCTTTAGCTACCGCTGGTGGAATTTCAACGATTAATCGAGGGTCAAATGGTGTTGGTATAATATACCCAGGGCCGTACTTCAAACGCTTACCATAGGCTGCAGCCACTTCATCTGGAACATCCTTGCGGGCAAGGTCTGCAAGCGCTTTTGCACAGGCAATTTTCATTTCTTCATTAATTGTACGTGCACGTGCATCAAGGGCACCACGGAAAATATAAGGAAATCCGAGCACATTATTGACTTGATTGGGGTAATCAGATCGTCCCGTGGCAATGATCGCATCATCACGAACCTCACGAATTTCCTCTGGCAAAATTTCCGGTGTAGGATTCGCCATCACAAATATGATCGGGTTTTTAGCCATGGATTTGACCATATCCCTGGAAATGGCCCCTGCCACCGAAAGACCAAGACACACATCCGCACCATCCATAGCTTCGACAAGGGTTCGTTTGTCAGTTTCAACAGCATGAGCAGAACGCCATTGATCCATTTCATCTGGGCGCCCTTTATAAAGAACACCATTGCGACCACTAACCAGCACATTGTCATGGGGAACACCCATTGCTTTAAACAGGCTCACAACCGAGAGCGCTGCCGACCCTGCACCCGAGACCGCGACCTTGGCTTCCTTTATAGATTTTCCAGCAATATCAAGCGCATTGATTAATCCTGCAGCTGCGATAATCGCTGTTCCATGCTGATCATCATGGAATACCGGAATATCCATTATTTCTTTCAGGCGCTGCTCAATGAGAAAACTGTCTGGGGCCTTGATATCCTCCAGGTTAATTCCGCCGAACGCTGGCCCAAGATATCTGACACAATTGATAAATGCCTCTGGATCAGAGCTATCCACCTCAAGATCTATACTGTCGATATCTGCAAACCGCTTGAATAGAACTGACTTACCCTCCATCACCGGTTTTGAAGCAAGCGGGCCAAGATCACCAAGTCCAAGGATCGCTGTTCCATTTGAAATAACCGCAACCATGTTCCCCTTTGACGTGTAATCATAAGCAAGATCAGGGTCTTCAGCGATACGGCGCACGGGAACAGCAACACCAGGCGAATATGCAAGCGATAGATCACGCTGGGTAGCCATCGGCTTAGTTGGAGTAATTTCCAATTTTCCGGGCTTGCCGCGCGAATGAAACCGAAGTGCTTCTTCATCAGTAAATTTGGTAGAATCGTCATCCATGATTATGCATATCTCTCAAGTTTAGCAGGCGTTTACATTAGACTTACAGCCATTACTTTGCTCTGTTAACAGGCATATTGAAAATCGACATTTTTCAATATCTCAGCAAATTCGATCTGCCATCATTGTCTCTATGCGGCATCAGGCATATATCGGGGTTATGGTATTTCCCCAAAAACAATACCGCCAGCAGTAAAGGCCTATGCAATGTTTATCCAGACCGAAGACACGCCAAACCCGCAATCGATGAAATTCCTCCCCGGACAGGCGGTTCTCGGCCAAGGCGAGCTTGGTATCGATTTCCCCACTATTGAAAGCGCTACCCTGTCTCCACTGGCAGAAGCGATGTTCAGTGTTGATGGCGTAATGGGAATTTACCTGGGAGCAGATTTTGTCACCGTGACCAAAGACTCCTCTGTTGAATGGTTACATATCAAACCAGAACTATTGGGTATATTGGCAGATTTTCTGACTGCCGGGCTGCCAATCATCAAGGAAGGCGCGAGTTCCAAACCTTCGTCTGCAACACCATTGGACGATTATGAAGGTGATGACCGCGAAGTTGTGGAACAAATTATCGAACTGATCGACACTCGGGTGCGGCCCGCGGTTGCCGCTGATGGCGGGGATATTGTGTTCCATCATTTTGAACCCCGCACCGGCGTTGTCTTTCTCTCCATGCAGGGTGCGTGCGCCGGGTGTCCATCATCCACCTACACTTTAAAAGCCGGCATTGAGAATATGCTCAAACATTATGTGCCCGAAGTGGTGAAGGTTGAGCCGGTGATGTAAAGGGATAAAACCTGTCGCACATGATGATACAATCTTCGTGTTTTCTATCGCCTATGCTAGGCTGGACACACTGAAAAAATCAGTTTTGAGCAAAGGGATACCATGAAAAATTCTATCCTCTTATCGATGTTGAGCGCAGGCATTATTTCTGCCTTCACTCCCCCGGCGAACGGCCATGACCACAAAAAAGGCCAAGCCGAGGCGCAAGGGGAAGCCAAACGCCATGAAAATATTCTAACCCTTGACCAGTTTTCCGCTTTGGCAGGGTGGAATTTTGAAACCGCACAAATTACATCCCAAAAATTACAAGACGGGTTTCACGTCCTGTTCGGCTTGGGCGGCAACATCGCCGTTTCAATAGGCCCTGACGGAACTCTCATCGTTGACGATCAATTCCCACAACTGATTCCCAAAATTGATGGTGAGCTCAAAACTCTGGGCAGTCATAAAATAGATTACGTCATCAATACTCATTGGCATTTTGATCACGCTGAGGGAAACCTCACTCTTGGAAAAGAGGGTACACGAATTATTTCTCACAATAATTCACGTGCGATGATGAGCAAAAATAACCTGATTAATTTTGGCCCTTTAGCATATGAACAGCAAGCCTATCCAGATCATGCTCTTTCCGACATAACTTTTGGCAAAGACATGTCGCTCTATTTCAACGATGAGCGAATTGACCTTGTGCACTTTGGTGCGGCCCACACGAATGGTGACGCTGCCGTTATTTTTCGGGGTAAGAATGCTGTTCATATGGGCGATGTCTTTAATAATTCTGGATATCCATTTATTGACGCTGATAATGGCGGGGACTTGAACGGGATGATCGCTTTTTGTCAGGCCGTGCACGATATCATCGATGAGAAAACAGTTATTATACCCGGTCATGGCGCTATCGCTGATCGTGCAAAGCTGGCGCGCTATATTGAAATTTTACAGACAATAGAAGTGCGCGTTCAAAAGTTGATCGATGAAGGGAATGATTTAGACGCCATTCTTACTGCCAAACCAACAGCCGATTTTGATCTTGAAATGCACGGCAATGAATTTGCAATCAGTAGCTTTTTAAGCCGTGTTTATGCAAGTTTGACGCGGGAATAAACCCGTGCCCTCGATCACTGAAAAAGCATTGCCGCCGGGATAATCCCAACCATTAATGACGAAGATTCAACATCATGGCACTACAGTGAAACAAGGCCCTATCAGGTACCAAATGGTTTGGAACATGGTAACTTTCATTCTCGTTTCATTGGGAGCACATCAACCACGACACCAAATAGAGAACGCCGTACAGGGAGTATAATATTATGGTTAAAACTGTTTCAGACGAGGGTCTCGATATTTTGTTTCGTGACGCGAGAACCCATAATGGATGGGAAGAAAAACCAGTTTCAAGCACCCATATCCGGGCTATTTATGAGCTTTTGAAATGGGCCCCCACATCGGCAAATTGTTCTCCTGCAAGATTTATCTTTGTGACAAGTGATGAAGGAAAGGCAAAATTAAAGCCTTGCCTTGCAGAGGGTAATGTCGAGAAATCGATGTCTGCCCCCCTCACTGTGATCATCGGCCATGATTTAAAATTTCACGATCATTTACCCAAATTATTTCCTCATGCCGATGCGAAAAGCTGGTTTGCGGGGAATGATGGTCTAGTCAACGAGACAGCCTTTCGAAATGCTACTCTCCAAGGCGCGTATCTGATGATGGCAGCCCGCTCATTAGGCTTTGATTGCGGACCAATGTCCGGTTTTGATAAAGAAAAAGTCGATACAGCTTTCTTTAGCAATACATCGATAAAGTCTAATTTCCTTTGCAATATCGGTCACGGCACCAGCGAAAACCTGTTTCCCAGATCACCCCGATTTAACTTTGAAGATACATGCCGGATAGAATAATAGTGTAAATTGGGATGGATTTACCACACAAGCGCTGGAATCAGGGCAGTTCCACGCTTACTCATATTGATTCCCTTAACCGTTAGCCTATATATCCACTTTAGTTGTGTAGAACACCTATTGCGGGTGTGCATGACCAATTCGCAATTTTGATTTGAAGCCTTACAGGAGATACGTCCATCGTCCGCAGACCGCTAAATGCCCCGCCCCAAAAATCCGATGGCCCGCGTATGAACGAGGATATATCCGTTCCGCAGGTCCTTCTTATAGATCACACTGGTGAAAAACGTGGTGTTGTCGCTACCGACGAGGCACTTGAAATAGCCGTCGAAGCCGGATTGGACCTTGTTGAGGTATCCCCCAACACACAACCTCCCGTTTGCAAGATCCTCGATTATGGCAAATACAAATATCAACAGCAGAAGAAAAAAGCCGAAGCCAAGAAAAAGCAACGGGTTGTTGACATCAAAGAAATCAAGATGCGCCCGAATATCGACCAGCATGATTATGATGTGAAAAGCCGGTCAATAAAACGTTTCCTCGACGATGGTGACAAGGTGAAAGTTACATTACGATTCCGTGGCCGCGAGATGGCCCACCAGGAACGCGGTATGGAATTACTAAAGCGGGTTCAAAACGACTTCGATGAAGTTGCCAAGATTGAACAGCATGCCAAGCTAGAAGGTCGCCAAATGATGATGGTTATAGCACCGCGATAATTTCCCTTATCAATTCACAAAAAACCCGGCAATCATGCCGGGTTTTTTTATAGGTCTAACCAGTTACTCTCACCAGGTTATTATCAGCATCACGATCAATCAACTTGACATAAGGGTCAATGCCCGCAAAATCCGGTTTTTTGTCAACTGTTATGGTGACAGTAGGGTTGGCCGGGTCAATGCTATGTTTTTGTAGATAAAGCACATCATCTTTTTCAAAATCATTATCAGCCGGGCTTTTTACAAAGACGCCAATATCTATCGGGATGGTAATATCCGCAGCCGTTTCTCGGCCTTCACCATCGGCGTAAAATTTCTCAGCTTTGTAGGTAAACTTAACGTCAAACTTCCCATCGCTACGCTCAGTTATCTCTGCTTTGTCTGCCTCCAGATCAAAGATTGTGATTTTCTCAAATAAATCTGAGATCAAAGCATCGTGCTCAGGCCCGGCCTCTTCACGCAAAATCTTTAGGAAATCCAGTGTGGTTGCATAAGGTCGAGATTGAAAACCGCGAAGCTTAATAAGGCGCGCCAGGGAACGATTTACAACATCCTCACCTACATAATCCTTCAGGGCATACATAATCAATGACCCTTTATTGTAATGGATATATTGTTGGTTCTCCACCCGGTAAAGTGGCAGTTCTTCAATAGCCTCAGAGCCACGCGCACCAAGATAATTATCTAGTTCAAGTTTTAGAAAATCACGTACATGCTCTTCACCAAACTCTTTTTCAACCGCCATAAAGGCAGAATACTGAGCAAAGGTTTCAACCAGCATCGTTCCGCCTTGTACATTAGCACCCATAACCTGATGCGCCCACCATTGGTGCGCTACTTCATGAGACGTCACATAAAAGGTTGAATCTACCGTATCCGGATCAGAGTTGTCGGCGATAAATCCAATGTTCTCTGAAAAAGGAACTGTGTTGGGAAATGACTGTGCAAACGATCTATATGGAAATTCCAATATGCGAAGCTGTCGATACTGAAACGGACTGAAATGTTTAGTAAAATAATCGAAAGATTTTTTCGTCGCATCAATCATTCGGTCAACATTATAGTCATGAGTTTCATGATAGAAAATCTGGATCGCGACATCATTCCATTTGTCTTCTTTCACCGTGTAATCTGCAGACTGGAATGAGAAAAAATTCATGATCGGAACATCCATTTTATAATGGAAATATCGGCGACCATTTTCTGACCATTCACGTTCCAGATAGCCCGGTGCGATTGC
>CAZGVP010000102.1:0-9006 GCA_964529135.1 uncultured Caulobacterales bacterium
CATCAAACCAAATTTCATATTCATATTAGACTCCTGTCCCCGTGAAACCTACCGTCACCTGACGGCCTTATGTGTTAAACCCTGCTAATTGTGATAAGCATTTTCGCCAACCCAAACTTACAGATCTGAAAAGTTACAACCAGAACATCATTTAATGTTGGCTGATTAATGCCCCTTATTCAGATTACTTATTTGTTAACATACTCCATATGAAGTATTCAATGCAAATTATCGCATTGAATTTTAAGACAAATAACGTTGCTGCAATGCAACAAACGCCACTATAGGGTATCTTAAAGCCATCTTTAATGTTTTAGCTGTGCTGAATTATCGTTCAAGCTTACCCTATGAGGGCTTCGCGTATCATGAATACACCCACCAGGATTACATAACCTCCAAATAGGCGAGATAAGAGATCAGCATTCAATCTATGGGCGAATTTGGCGCCGTATGGTGCTGTTATTGCCGTCATCACGCTAAGAATTCCAAAAGCCGGTAAACTTACAAAACCGATAGCCCCAGGCGGTAGCTCAATGTGCCCCCAACCAGCAATAATAAACCCAAATGCACCCGGAATAGCCACTCCCAGCCCAAATCCAGAAGCCGTTGCCACGGCGCGGTGTATAGATCGTCCCGTCCACCCCATAATTAACACACCAGCTGCCCCGCCACCAAGACCAAGCAAACTGGATGTAAAGCCTGTTGTTACTCCCAGTGCTCTTGCATGTTTTTCCGCCCAATGCTGATTTACTGAGGATATTTCACCATTACCAGCTAGCTTTTGCTCCCGCTTCTTGCTGGTTTTTGAACGAATACGTGACCACCCAATGTAAAGGGCGCCAAGAGCAAAAATAATCGATAAAAAAGACTTGGGGATGACCGCCGCTGCAAACCCGGAGCCACTCGCACCAAAAGCAATCCATGGCAGCCAGTCTCGCAACAATGCATCATCCACCTCCCCTGTTTTACGGTGTGCAGCAAGTGATCGTGCTGCGGTGATGATGATCACAGAAAGAGACGTGCCAATGGCTAGTGGCAGTTGCACAGAGTGAGAAACATCCAAAATGCCAAACAGTGCATAAAGGACAGGCACCATTATTATCCCGCCCCCAATCCCAAACAGCCCGCCAGCAAAGCCAGCAACCAGCCCTGAACTGATCAGCGCAGCCACCATGACTAAGATCTCTGTCGAATGTAGTAAATCAGAAATCATGGATCACAATATCAAGCTGCAGAAGAGTGTACTTGTTGTATCGAGGCCAAAGCATGCTGGATAATATCTGGCTGAGTTGATGCACCTCTATCAGAGAGAGCGCGACGCCAAATTTTTGCTCCTCTGGTACCATGAAACAAACCAATCATATGACGAGTAATTGAATGCGTTTTAATCCGTCCATTACTGGTAGCTTTTGCAATATAGTCATGCATTAAAAGTGCTATATCTTCTCTGGTGATAGTGTTTGTAGCCTCACCGAATATAACTTCATCAACCTCTGAAAGTAGCCATGGCCTTGCATAGGGTGCGCGGCCTAACATGACCCCATCCAACTCACGAGAGGCGACTTTACACTGTTCAAGTGTTTCAAGCCCACCATTCAAAATTATATTCAAATTCGGATTATCCTCTTTTAAAGCATAGACCAGTGGATAATCGAGGGGAGGAATATTTCGATTGTCTTTCGGTGAGAGACCATCCAGCCAAGCCTTGCGGGCGTGGATGATAAAAACGTCGCATCCAGCTGAAGCAACGCATTCAATGAATTTGGGCAAGCTTTCTGACGGGTCCTGGTCATCCACACCAATACGACATTTTACAGTTACAGGAACATCAACGGCTGAGTTCATTGCTGAAATGCACTCCGCAACCAGGGATGGGGTTCTCATCAAACAAGCCCCGAAAGCACCTGACTGAACCCTGTCTGACGGGCAACCCACATTGAGGTTAATTTCATCATAGCCAAAATCAGAGCCGATAACCGCAGCTTTAGCCAGTTTTACCGGATCACTACCGCCAAGTTGCAATGCAACTGGATGCTCCGTCTGATCAAATCCTAAAAGATAGTCACGATCGCCATATATGGTGGCATCAGCCGTGATCATCTCGGTATAAAGGCGAGCATGACCTGACATAAGGCGGTGAAAATACCTGCAATGTCGATCCGTACCAGCCATCATGGGAGCTACTGAAAAGGAGTAATCCGTCATGACGTCGTTATGACCTGAAGGTTGATCGTATTCAAGCGCATGGACGCAATGAAAATGATGGCCATTCAGCTTGTCAGCTAGCATTGTATTTGAAAAGATTCACCAGAGGCATTATATCCATTCACCAGTCTAAGCTTTCTGGACCAAGTTATAATTCAGTGTCGTGAATTATAGAAATCTCATAAGCGAGTATCGGTTTGTGAATTACTCTGCCCCGCTCACATTTAAGTTACACGGGGGTTGTGTATTTTAATTAGTAAGCAATCGGATATCGCATGGTTAACTTGTGTAGAAAAACAAATATCTCTACCTGATCATGGCATATAATTGCAAATATCTGATTCGATGCGCCAGATTACGCCATCAGCGATCTTAGAGTACAATCCTATATTTTGAGGAATTCAAGTTGCTATGAAGTATTTCAGTATCAGGCTATTATCATTCCTGTAGTGATGATATATTACCGTGTAGATCAATAAAGATGTGGAAATTGCGTTCGTGACTGATCAATCCGTTGATGTGATATTGTTATCCCGTATTGCGAATGGGGAACAGCAAGCAATGAAAACCTTCTACGACCGCCATTCCGGGGCAATTTATCAATTTGCCAAATCCTGGCTGAGTGACCCTCATGAAGCTTCAGATATTATGCATGAAACTATGCTGAGCGTTTGGCGAAGTGCAGGTCATTTTGAACAACGATCACAGGTTAAGTCGTGGATATTCAGCATTGCCCGCAACAAAGCCATTGACCGAAATAGAAAATCCGCCCGCGTAAAATATACAGATGTTGATGTAGAAATTCCTGATGATACGCCTGATGCGCAAGAAATGGTTAACGCAATGCAGAATGCAAAGCAATTACGCGAGTGTATCAGCAAACTCAGCGACACCCACAGATCAGTTATTCATTTGGCATTTTTTGAAGATCTTCCCTATAGCGAAATTGCTGAAATTGAAGGCTGCCCGTTGGGAACTATTAAAACTCGTATCCTCCATGCAAAAAGGTTATTAATGCATTGTGTGAAGAAAAATTCATCGAAATAAATCTGATACTCAAGCTCTTAGTTAACCATAACGCTCTCAATAATATCCTTCGCCTCAGCAAGTTTTTCTCGCGCTGTGCTCATAGTTTTTTCATCGCTGAATTTTAATTCATAAAGCCCAATAGCACTTGGGCCAGATACAATATTGCCATCAACGGACCGTAACAGTTCACGAATAGCTATCTCATTTGAAGTTGCCACAAATGCAACTTTCAAGATATTTTGAGCCGTAATACTTTCTGACGCTGTTATATAAGTGGATTGTTCGTCGGTTTGTCCCCCTTGATTAATTAACAGCAATGATTGTCCAAGGGCGACAATACCCAGTATTGCCGCTGCATACCGCCATAAACCACTAACAGGCACGGAAAATTTCGGAGCAGATGTTAAGTTTCGCTCTTCTTGGTTGATGGCCTTGGAAAGCCTTGCCCATCCCATGGCTCCCGGCTCGTAGTCATCTGTTCCGGATTTAACGGCCGTGCCGATGCTACGATAAATCTCAATTTCGGCAGCAATAGAGGGATCATTTTCAGCTGCAGTTTCCACAATGCGCTTATTGTCTAGGGATAAAGTCCCATTAACATAATCAGGGATTAAAGACGGGATTGATTTGTCATTTTCGCTCATCGCTCGTACCACTTCATCTTCAAAATTTAGTTTCCGGTCGTTTATTTATAGCCATTGCCGCTTAGCAGCTTTGATAGTTTTGGCCAGGATAGTTATATCCGCTGTCTTCACCACAAAGTGATATAATGATTTGTCGTATGAACTCGACAAAGGGTTCAAAAATAAATTCCTTCAGTTTAATCCTTTGTCTATGATATTCGTATTTTCAGATTTCATAAAGCTTTCCTGTTTTTGGGCGGCTACAAAGTTCAAATAAGACAAGCTGCTAGGGGACGGCTGGTAAAATGAATACTCGTTTTCTGGGTAATCTTATAGTGGCATTTTCCCTATGGGCTGGGTTTCCATGGGCTGTAGACGCAATGACGCTATCGCATTCTCAACAATATTCAAAAAAGTCAAACCAGACCAACAAACTTGAGGGGCAGACTAATGAAGAAATTGCCCCAAAACTGATCGGAAATTTGCGTCTGAGATATGAAGGTGTGGATGATGATAGCTCCCCATTGAATGCAAATGCGCTTACATTGCGGTATAGAGGGACATTTGAAACCCATATTGCCAGAAAAACCACTTTTCTTGCTGAAGTAGAAGCAGTGGCAAAATTGGTTAATGACTTTAATGACGGTTCTGGCAATCAACCAGAGCGGCCTATTGTCCCCGACCCAGATGGTATCGAGTTAAATCGATTGCAGATCCTTACTGAGATTATTCCCCAAACAAGAATAACAGTTGGTCGCCAGCGTATTGTATTTGACGATGAACGATTTGTCGGCCTTCTTGCTTTTAGACAAAATGACCAAACCTTCGACGCTATAAGAGCCAGCTCTGAATTACCAGGTAATATATTTATAGATACTGCCTACATACGTCGCACCAACCGGATCTTAGGGAATGACAATCCAAACGGGGAATTTGTTGGAAATAGCTATTTAGTAAATCTCAATGTACCAAGCCCGATCGGACGGGTTGGTGGGTTTTATTATTCCCTCGACCTCACGACTGGTCCCGATTTCGCTCCAAATGACCATTTTTCATCGGAAACTGGAGGCATTCGTTTAATTGGTCGAAGACACTGGGATAAGCTTGGCCTTGTTTGGGAGGCCTCTTGGGCTCGTCAATCTGCCATAGCTGACAACCCAAACATTTATACTGCCGATTATTGGCTTGGGTCAGTAAGTGTGATCGTGAATGATTTAACTTTTAATTTCAGATCAGAAATTCTTGGTAGTGATACCAATGCTTCTGATCAAATGATCCGTTCGTTCCAAACCCCTCTAGGGACACTTCATAAATTCCAGGGTGACGCCGATATTTTTCTTGTTACGCCAAGCCAAGGTCTGGTTGATCTTGCTCCGTCTCTTGAATGGCGTATCGGTAATCTGGGGAGTTTTAGTGGTATAAAGGGCTTTGTTCGATATCACTGGTTTTCTGCAGAAGATGATAGCACTGCCTATGGGCAAGAGCTTAACATCGGTCTTACTGCAAAGTATAAACGCAATCGCTTTTCCGTAAGTTACGCAGATTATCAGGCTGAGAGCTTCGCAACAGATACTCAAAAATTATTTATTAGTATTGTCCACGCATTTTGAGTGATGTCAATTTGAACCCATTAACGGGAATAAACGTCTAACTTTATAACAATGCGTTCATCGAGGTATTCATGCGCCATCAATTTTTCTTTTCGGCAAGTATTGCAGCCTTGATGCTGATGATATCCGGTTGCGAGTCTTTTCAATTAAATCCACCAACACAAAATCAGGTTGAACTTGATGCTGAAACGCTGGTTAGCGGGAACGAAATTATTGCTATCGTCAATTCCGTTGACTCCGCTATTTTGCTTGAAAGAAAGGCTAAACGCCTTGGTTATAATCTGGTCCGTAAAGAGACATTGGTTGGGCTTGACTTTGTGATGTTGAATTTCCTTCCTCCAAAAGGTTTGGGGGTCGCGGCCGCTAGCCTTGAGCTGGAAAAACTTGAACCTCACGCGACAGCCGGCGTTAATCATCGCTATACGTTGCAAGGTAATCATCATAATGCATTAGACATAGCCATACCGGAACAATTACCAACCAGTAAGATGAATACCCCCCGACTTTATGCAGATGCAATGATCAATTGGCCAAGCGAAGGATGCAGAGCTTTTGTTCCTATTGGAATGATTGATGGTGCTGTAAATAGAAAAGTGGCCGGATTGGCTCATGCTGATATTGTTACTGCTGATTTTTCGACTACATCACCAGGCGCTATTGATCACGGAACTGCCATTGCAGAAATACTGGTTGGTCAAGGACGCCTAAACAAGACACGCCTTTATAGCGCATCAGTGATTAGTGAAACACCACAAGATAACGCTACAGGAGTTGCTCCAATAGTCAGAGCAATTAACTGGATGACGGTCTCTGGGGTTAAAGTCGTCAATATTAGTTTGGCTGGGCCGTATAATAAAATCCTTGATCGAGCTATTCAAAGAGCGACGAAGCGCGGCGTCACTTTTGTTGCTGCGGTGGGTAATACTGGCCCCGGATCTCCCCCCCGATATCCTGCTGCCCTAAAGGAAGTGATTGCCGTTACAGCTGTCGATAGCCTGGGTAGCATTTATAAAGATGCGGTAACCGGTCAGCATGTTGATGTTGCGGCACCGGGCGTCGATGTTTACGTGAAAGCAGATGGCAAAGGTAGGTATGTATCAGGAACATCTATCGCTACACCATACATAACCAGTTATGTTGCTGGAGCGATACCGCTCGATAAGGTCGGGTCACCTGAGATATTACGGACATTACTTAGCCGCAATACAATTGATTTGGGTGTTACTGGTCATGATCCAGTTTTCGGGGCAGGCCTGGTTCATAATGATAAAAAATGCCAGTAGCGAGTAGTCGCTAATACCTCAAGGAAAATTAATGATATTTTTCCTCGAAAAAAAATAAATTTATTCTGAACCATTTTTCGATTCACACGTCTTAGTAGTATGAGCTTCAATGAGGATATGTAGCGATACTATTTTCTCAGTGTGTTCACTGTGTACAGACCCCCTCCTTCTCCCTTGCATGTCTGTATGCTGAAACCGGTCGGTGCGTAGTTTCCGACCGGTTTTTCTTTTTTTTAAGTACCTTTTTAAGTAATACTCTGATCCATTGTCTCGCAGGGTGCATTTGCGCAATCACCCACAAGCTTTGCCGGTACACCAGCAACAGTGCACCCTGCAGGAACGGCATTGAGTACCACACTACCCGCAGCTACTTTTGCTCCTGCACCCACTTCGATATTACCAAGAACTTTTGCACCGACGCTAATGAGCGCTCCTTTACGGATTTTCGGATGACGATCACCTGTCTCTTTTCCTGTCCCCCCAAGAGTTACAGATTGTAAAATCGAAACATTATCTTCCACTACACAAGTTTCTCCGATAACAACGCCCGTTGCATGGTCGATAAATACACCATGTCCAAATGTAGCATTGGGATGGATATCAATACCGTATAGTTCAGAAAGACGGCTCTGTAGATAGAGGGCCAATGATCGTCGATCATTGCGCCATAACCAGTTTGATACGCGCTGCATCTGCAGGCCTTGATAGCCCTTGTGATATAAAAATGGCTGCACATGTTCAAAAGATGCCGGATCACGATCGAAACAGGCAAGAACGTCAGCCAAACCTGCATCGACAATTTGAGATTCATCATCATATGCCCCAGCAATGACCTCGCGCCAAACCATGGGGTTCATCTCTGCGTCAGAAAGTTTGTGTGCCAAACGATATGACAATGCCAGCCTGAAGCTTTCGTGGTTCAGAATCGTTGCATGCAAAAAACTCGCAAGGCTTGGTTCCTGGGCAGCTGCCGTTGCTGCTTCGAGCCGCATTCTCGACCATGTTTGATCTGTAGTAAGCGGAACAATATTGCTTGCACTGTTCGTTGTGGTCGATGGGGCTGAATTAGTCATGATCTGCTCCCTTAAAGCTCAGGATTTGTTAGAATTTTCTCACATATGGAGAGCGGGAGTGTTTGACGCAAGGCCATTTCCCTAGCCATTAGAACCATAATAATAGTTAAGCTATCAGTGATAGACCCTGTCATCACCATTTCCAGTAAATCACTAAAATGTGTTCTTTTGATTACCAAATCCTCAGAAGGATCAGGCGAGTTTTCTCCGGGTATTAGTTCATACGCTAGATAACATACAGCCGTTTCATCGGTTACTGAATTGGATATAGCAAACCGACTCATCTCCTGCCATTTGTTCGCTTTGAAGCCAGTCTCTTCTTTTAATTCACGTTTGGCACCATATAGAGGGTCTTCATTCATCGATACGCCGCCCTCAGGCAATTCCCAACTATATTGATCAAAGGCAAAGCGGTGTTGACCGACCAGCCAAACAAAACCCTGCTCGTCAATCGGTAATATTCCAACGGCTCTGTTTTTAAACCGCACAACTCCGTAAATACCTGGATCACCATTGGGGTGGGTCACTTCATGATGATCAACCTTAATCCACGGGTTTTCATATGCAGTGTCCTGCTTGTGAATTGTCCAAGGGCCATTTTTTACTGAGGAGTTTTTGCTATTCATCAGATGATAATATCAGGAACGCCTCATCTCTCCAACTACCGTAAAACGACAATGAACATATAAGGCCATGGCTAAGACTTATCACCTTAAAGAACCATCTGGGTCTGAGTAACAAGCGCGACGAGTTTTCCTTTTTCAGTTTTTATTTCTGTCTGCCAGATTGATAGCCGTCGCCCGACCTTAATAGGTGTGCAAGTTCCAATAACGATTTCACCTTTTGGTGCAGGACCAAGAAAATTGGTTTTACTCTCTACCGTAGTCGTGCCTTTTGCCCCTTCTGGTAAAACTCTTGCTGCTCCCAGACCGCCGAGACTATCTGCAAATGCCATAATTGCACCACCATGCATTATGCCACCTGCTGTGCATAAATCATCGCGCACGTTTAATACGCCTACGATTTTATCTTCTGTAAACTCGGTAACATCAATTCCCATTAACTTGGAAAAAGGCATGAAATGCGCGGGGTTATTCATGAGCCAAACTCCATTAGATGAAGGCGTGATGGTATAATATATTATAAATCTAATGCTTTGTGATTAATAACGTACCTATCCAAT
>CAZGVP010000103.1:0-8974 GCA_964529135.1 uncultured Caulobacterales bacterium
GATTTTTCTGAGTGAAGTATAATCCCTACAATCAGGATAGGATAGTGACAATGAAACCTTTAGCACGCAGGCTAATCTTTAGAGCTATTATTCTTGTGCTTTTTGTACCCCTCGCAGCAGCGCTCTATCATCAATTCCTTGTTCATCGCAGTGCTGAACGTTTCCCCCCGCCCGGGCAGTTTACTGTTGGAGAAGGGCCAAAAATTCACTTTGTCTGCAAAGGCGAAGGCAGTCCCATAATTATCTATGAGTCAGGCCTTGGCTCAGATTCAGCATTGATTTGGCAACGAACAGCGGATCAAACAGCCACAACAAATAAATCATGTTATTATGATCGTGCCGGTTATGGCTGGAGCGATACCGCCATCACACCACGTACAATCAAAAATCAAGCTGCTGACTTAGGTAAAATTGTTGATAGAGTCTCAAACAATACACCCATAATTCTAGTGGGGCATTCCCTTGGCGGCATGATAATTCGCGCTTACACGAAAGAAAATCCCGATCAGGTCGTTGGTATGTTATTTGTAGATTCCTCCCACGAAGATCAAAAAAATCGTTTGCCGGTACGCAATACTGGTCCTAAAAAATCTACCCTTGTCCCTCGATACGGTGCATATTTCGGGTTAATGCGCCCTAAAGCAAACAAGCTAATTCCAAAATTTCCGTGGCTATCAGATGCGTTGTATGATCGCCTTCTGGAAACTGCCTCACAGGCGAAATATCACAGGGCGCTGTTAGCTGAACAAGATGCCTTTGATGCATATCATAGCGCGCCACTCAGCACCCATGATTATGATTTTAAAACCATACCTATCAGTGTCTTATCGCAAGACACAAACTACCCTCAAACAGATGATCGGGAAATTCTAGAATATAAAAAAACCTGGAAAGCCCTTCAGCTGGAGTTGGCGGACCTATCAGATAAATCTGTTTATGGCGTAGTAGAAAAAACTGGCCATCTGATACCACTATTCAAACCACAAGAGGTTGCATCCGCAATATCAACCTTACAACAGCAAATAGAGACACCCTCTTCATAGGGAAGCTTCATCAATTCTTTCTAGAATAAGATCTACCGCTGGACGATTACGATAGCTTTTTTTATTTGAAGTGTAATCTTCTTCGTAGAGCTTTGCGGCGATTTTTTTATCTGTATCAATTATAAATATCGCAGGATGAGGAATACCATACACCCGGCTTCCCTCTGCATGTTGCTCGTTGCGCAATTCAAATGCATTTATGATTTCTATATCCGAATCTGAAAGCACTGCAGCGTTAAAATTTTCATGATCCATAAATTTTTTCTGCTTTTCTGCGGTGTCATAACTTACAAAAACAACGCTCAACCCACGCGATTCAAAGTCGGCCAAACGCGCATTTGCTTCAATAGCCTGGCGTTTACAAAATGGACACCAGTCTAGCGAGCGCACAAAGAAAAGCGCCATGCCCTTTTCTCCCACAAGCGCATCAAACCCACCTTCACCATTAACATCAGTCAGCTCATGAGGAATCACAGCGCCAACATCCGGACCAAGCTCAGAGGTTGATACAACACTGCTCGCATCATCTGCGGCCACATCACCGGAGGGAAAATACAGAGCTGCAAGCGCACTGGCGCTCAAAAAAAGTAGTGCAAAAGTCATTTTCATGGGTTCGTTTCCATCTTTATCAACTTTGGAGGCTGGCGTTTAAATTCGCTATCCATACCTGATCAACTTTATACAAACCATGCGGGATATTTTAATTGACCTCAAGTGAAGCGTTAGAGAGGGTGATCAACATATCGTGAAGAATAGGGATATGCGAGCCGGTTTTAACTGGTTGCTCTCCTTGTATTTTTGAGCAGTTTGCTTTCAACTGCTTTTTGAAATTTTAGAATGGGAGACACGCTATGTGTGATGAGCTTACGCAACAAGATTCAGATAATTTTCTTGAAACAAACCCTCGTGTAAACCGCCGTAATTTTGGACAATGGACTACAACCGCAATGCTCGCAGCAATGCTGCCGGTTAACGCTTGCACCAATCAGGCCGTTAAGGAAGACGCCCTGATTGAATCTGATGTCACTATAGCGATGGCCAATGGCGTATCTGACAGCTATTTCGTGCACCCCGCTAACGGCAAACACGCAGGTGTTTTAATCTGGCCTGACATTAGAGGCCTGCGTCCTGCCTATAAAGCTATGGGCAAGCGCATGGCCATGGCAGGATACTCTGTGCTAGTGGTCAATCCGTTCTACCGTGACGCAAAGGCTCCGGTTGTCGGACCGGATGCCAGTTTTCGCGATCCCGAAACTCGAACTTTCCTGCTAGGCATGGCAAATAAACTCACCCAGGACGCCAGCATGGCTGATGCCCGAACTTACATAGAATTTCTCGATGCACAAAAAAGCGTTGATACCATGCGCAAAATTGGCACAGCCGGATATTGCATGGGTGGCCCCTTAATCATGCGCACCGCAGCCGCCGTTCCTGATCGTGTGGGAGCTGCTGCCTCTTTTCATGGGGGCGGACTTGTTCGAGATACAGAGGACAGCCCACATCTTCTTATCGAAAAATCACCTGCCCATGTTCTTCACGCCATTGCCGAAAATGATGATGAGAGAAATCCGGACGTTAAAACCATATTGGCTAAAACCTATGAAACCGCTGGCGTTCCTGCCGAAATCGAAGTCTACAAAGATACATTGCATGGATGGTGTGCATTGGACTCATCAGTATACAATGAAACTCAAGCTGAAAAAGCCTGGGGGCGCATGTTAGCATTATTTGAAAAGGCACTCGCCTGAACAGCCAAAGAAAAATTACAATCACTTGATGATAGTCACAAAAAATTTCTGCCAATCAACACCCTTCTAAACCCTATATCCAGGGGCAAATATCAAGTCGCGGACGTCATTTTCAACCCAATGATGCCCGCAACTATCAAGCCTATACACCCAATCCTGGTAAGGGTTGCAGGCTCTTTGAAGAAAATAATGCCAAGAATTGCAACGCCAACGGCTCCAATACCGGTCCACACGGCATATGCAGTGCCAGCAGGCAGTATTTTCAAGGCTTCGATCAGAAGAACAAAACTTGTGATAAGCGCTGCGTAAACAATTGCGTGCTGCCAGATCGGTGCATCATCAGCCACATATTTAAATCCTAATGCCCAGATAATTTCCAGAACGCCTGCAATCAACACAAGAAACCATGGCCCAAATGATGATGTTCCACTCTCCATGGGCTACTTCCTGAGAGACCGTAAAAACGATTTGCGTTTAACTTTCGATGGTACAGTCATCAATATATCCGGATTAGCTGCTGCTTCAACCGCACTCCAAACGCGTAATGCATTCCCGGACAAGACTTTGATAATGTCATCTTTCGCGTACCCACGATCCATCAATCCCTGCACAAGATTGGGCATCATGGAAGCATCCTTAAGGCCCGTTGGTAAGCTATCACCCACCCCATCAAAATCAGACCCAATACCAATATGATTGATACCCACGAGATCTTTAACACGATCAATATGATCGAGAACATCGTCTACATCAGCAAACGCAACTGGATTAACCTCAAGATAACCAGGACGAAACGCTTCTTCCAACTCATCTGAATACTCCTGACCTAACTCCTTCAAATGAGCCGTAAAAGTCTCGCGATACGCATTGCGCCAGTCCACAAACCCCTGATCAAGAAATGACGACCCAAAATTGATCATGATAACACCGCCATTTTTTGCCAATGCTTTGACCATATCGTCAGACATATTACGTTCAAAATCAGGTGTGAAATGACGCATAGAGGAGTGACTGGCTATCACCGGTGCTCGGGTCGTTTCTATCACATCATAAAACGCTTCATCAGAAACATGACTAATATCAACCATGATACCAATATCATTCATCCTTTTGACCATCATATGCCCGAAGGGGGACAGCCCTCCCCAGCGACGCTCCGTGTCATAACTGGAATCAGAAATATGATTCACTAAAGAGTGGGTTAACGTAATATAGCGAATACCGCGTGCATAAAAATGATCGAGATTATCGAGGCTACCTTCAATCGGTGCACCATTCTCCATTCCCATAGGAAGAGCAATTTTTCCCACGCCAGTGATGCGTTCAACATCCGCGACACTCATGGCAATTTCAAATTTATCCGGATGCTGAACAGCAATACCTTCAACAAGGCCTATCAAGCGATCAGCTTCGGCTTTCGCACCGCCAGATCCCTGATAATCTGCGGCCACATAGATTGACATAAAGGGCGCATTTAATCCGCCCGCCACGGCACGCGGGTAATCAAAGTTACCTTTGTCCGTTGCCTCCCCCACATCCTCGCCAGATTGCGCAACCCGGTAAGGTACATCTACATGGCCATCAAGAATAATGGTGTTGCGAGCCAGATCAATAGCATCCTGGCTGGGCGCTTGCCAATCCAGGGCTGAGGCGACCTGCAGAGGCATGATAGCGACCCCCATCATCAGCCCTGCGCAACAATATCTGGCAAAGTCTATTGTTTTATGTTTCATGGCGTAGCCCTTTCATGGTCAGTTCATATGGCCCACTTGGTGGGAAGTTTTTCCGTTTTCGTCGCTCACGTCAGTCGAATGTTAAGGATTCCCATTGCTCTACTATCACGAAACAACAAATTTTAGCCAAGGTAAACTAGCTACTATCTTTACTAACTCTATAATTTAACCCCAGAGCACATTCTAACCAAATTGGATCAAGGATAATGACTATCCTGTCAGGACATCAAGTTTGGCTTGCAAAAAAAATGAAAATGTTTCATTTTTTTCGAAAGCCAATGGAGACACTGATGAAATACACACTTCTACTATCTATTCTTCTGTTTACCATCACTGCATGCGGTCAAAAGGAAAAAACAGTAAGAGCGGATGCCAGCTATCAAGAAACCCTGATGACCAAATTACTGGATGCCAAATCCGGTGACATTATCACTATTCCAGAAGGGCGTTTTGCGTTCGATCGAAGCCTTAGCTTGACAGTAGATGGGGTTACAATTCGGGGTGCCGGTATGGACAAGACGGTTCTAACCTTCTCCGGGCAAGTGGCAGGTGCGGAAGGGTTGCTGGTCACGGCTTCTGATTTCACCATTGAGGACCTTGCCATTGAGGACACGATTGGTGACGCCTTGAAAATTAATGAGGGCAATAATATTATCATTCGCCGTGTACGCACCGAATGGACCGATGGCCCAAAAACGAAGAATGGCGCTTACGGCCTTTACCCAGTACAAACAACAAATGTACTCATCGAAGATTGCGTTGCCATCGCAGCTTCTGACGCAGGTATTTATGTGGGCCAGTCAGACAATGTTATTGTTCGCAATAGCCGCGCAGAATATAACGTAGCTGGCATTGAAATCGAAAACACAACAAATGCCGATGTCTATGGAAACGTTGCCGTCAATAATACTGGCGGTATACTTGTTTTTAACATGCCTAATCTGACAAAATATGGTGGCGATGTTCGTGTTTACGACAATGAAGTTTACGAAAACAATACCAAAAATTTTGGCCATAAAGGTACGCCGGTTGCCAGTGTACCGGCGGGTTCTGGTGTTGTTATTAATTCCCATGATAGTATTGAAATATTTAACAATCGCATCCGTGATAATCGCACAGCGAATATCATTGTATCCTCTCTTTTTTCAGCAGGATATGGACAGGAAGGCGTAGAAGAAACATTCGATCCATACCCGGAGCAAATCAATATTTATGGTAATACTTTATCCGGTGGTGGAGATTCTCCGGACGGGCTAGAGTTAAAAGCATTAAAAACAGCAATGTTTGGCCTAAACGGAAATTTCCCTGATATACTCTGGGATGGATATGTAAAAGGTGAAGCCAAAGATGCTCAAATCTGCGTTCAAGACGGCGCAGTAGAAGTTCTGAATGTTGATGGCCCGAACGGTAACAAAAATGTCCGCGTTGAGCGTGACCCTTTTGTTTGTTCACTCACACCATTGGTTCCAGTCTCACTTGCATCCGCTAATGCAGGGGCAACAGGTAAATGAAACCCTATGGTTGGCTCTGGCTTGTATTTACTATTTTCGTTTTGGGATGTTCGCGCTCACCAACTGAAACTTTCTCGAATGAGCCCATTTTTCATGACAAGAACCCCAAAAATTTAAGCGACTGGAATTTACTTATTCAACACAAAGAGGCGTTGACCCTTGGACAAGATGTATACCCATACAATCTAGCTACACCTCTTTTTACAGATTACGCCCATAAATTACGCACTATCTGGTCCCCGCAAGGGGCTGCTACCTACCGGGAAAATGAAATAATTGATTTTCCTGTAGGCACAATCATCACAAAAACATTTTATTACCCAAACGACAATGATCAAACCAAGAATATAGTTCTCAAAACCGCAAACATCGACATTGTAAATTCTACACACGGGCTGGATCTTCAAAAAAACAGACTCCTGGAAACAAGGTTATTAGTGCACAGGGAACACGGATGGGAACCAATTTCCTACGTCTGGAATGAAGACCAAACTGATGCCATTCTAAAACGTACTGGAGCAATCACACGGCTCACCTTAAAGGACAAGGATGGTAAAGAAACACCCTTTGCTTACGTCGTGCCAAATATCAACCAATGCGCAGGGTGCCATGCGCCCAATAACACAACACGCACGCTTACTCCAATTGGTCCCAAAGGACGCAATCTCAATATAAACTATATGTACACAGATGAACCTGAAAACCAGCTAGAATTTTTCATGAAAAATGGATTACTTACGCAAAATCCGGAAAAACCAAACAACCCAAACAGCATTGCTCAATGGAGCGATACTTCACTAAGCCTGAACGAACGTGCTCGTGCGTATCTGGATGTAAATTGTGCGCATTGTCATAATCCTGTTGGTCCAGCTGACACATCAGGCTTGCACCTCAACATTGAGAATACGAGTAAACCACATCTTGGCACATGCAAGCTTGCCGTTGCTGCCGGTTCAGGAACAGGGGGTCGCAAATTTGATATTGAGCCTGGTAATCCTGATAATTCCATATTAGCCTATCGTATGGCGAGCACCAATCCAGCGGCAATGATGCCAGAACTTGGACGCAGCCTCTCCCACAAAGAAGGTGTCACACTCATCAATAACTGGATTGCAGCTATGGAAGGCTCTTGCGCGACAGGCTAGAGCAGCGATATGTGCTAGCCTTTCAGATAGAGCGAGAGATACGCTTCAGTCGCCTTTAAAGCCTCTTCGAAACTGCGGTCACGATGACCATCATCAACCAGATAATAACGACGCTCCGCAGCATCAATTAAGGCCAACACTGTTGACGCTACAAGTCGAGGGTCACCACCAGAAAAACCATTACCTCCAGAATTCCAGTGTTGAGTCAGCAGATCTTCAATCAGTTTTTCACTATTACTGCCTTCCCCTCCACGCGCATCCACATAAAACAGGAGCTTTCCATAAACAGGATGTTGTCGGTGCATAGCCAACACTCCATGCGTGATTCGACGAAAAGCCCCGCGCCAATTTTCATCAAGGATTTCCATTGCTTCTGAAAGTGCTGCAATCGTACCCCGATCAAACTTCTCAAAAAGAGCAAAAAGTACTGCCTGTACATTC
Source organism: uncultured Caulobacterales bacterium (assembly GCA_964529135.1). Lineage (GTDB taxonomy): Bacteria > Pseudomonadota > Alphaproteobacteria > Caulobacterales > Parvularculaceae > CALLPQ01. The sequence continues at coordinate 7,622 of CAZGVP010000103.1, forward strand.
GGGAAATAACGATAAACAGATCCAACCGGGATTTCTGCAGATTTAGCGATCAAACTTGTTGTAATCTCCTCAGGAGCGTGAGTTTCCAGAAGATATTCACTAACGCGCAATATATGATCACGCTTGTCCACCGCGCGGCTCTGCTGGGGTTGGGTACGCGACGTTGAAGTCAAGTTTATTGAATCTGGGGCCATAAACCTAACTATACCGACCCGCCCAAGCTAACAATCCTACCATTTGCAGCGCTCTACTCATTTTTAATATTTTCAATAAGCTTACAAGAAATGAATATTTTTCAGCTGCAAACTCTTGCCGAAACCGTCCAAACGGGTGCAGATAGTAGCGAGAGAATATTAGTTTCGTTGTCAAAACGGCCTAAGGGAATACTACAAAAGCGATGGCAGCTATAGACAGCTTGATGGGCTGGCACAAGATTATGGAGGATGCGGTTCGCGATGACGGGCCTGATCTTTCCATGCGCCAATGGGCGATAATGCTATCGGTTTACCTAAAACCGGGGCCTCACACTGTACGGGCGCTATCGCAAACACTCAATGTCCCCAAACCAGCAATATCACGCGCCCTTGATGCCCTATCAATCCTCGGATTTATCCGCAGGGTTCGCGACCCCGAAGACAAGCGTATAGTGATTGTCCAAAAAACATCTGATGGCGCAATCTTTCTGGACGAATTTTCCAAGCTGGTGGATAGCCATACCGGAAGACCAACATTCGGCGCACTTTACGGTTCATGACAGATATTTTTGATCGACGCACAACACCGGCCCGTGAAGATCTTGCAGCAGAACAATTGCGAGGTCAGATCAAAGCTGACGCCTATGTCACGGGTAAACGGGCAGAAATAATAGCGGCTATTGCGCCAGTACATAAAGCACCCACCCCTGATGCCCCTCGCGAAACAGAGCTTTTATTTGGGGAGAGCGTTACAGTTTATGAAGATGCAGGAGGCTGGTCATGGGTTCAAAACCATACGGATGATTATGTCGGCTATATTCTATCAAATACGCTACGCCCTGAAGGCGATCAGAAAACGAATATAGTTCGCGCATTGCGTACATATATTTTCAGTGAGCCTGACATTAAATCAAGACCCGTTCATCTGATCAGTATGAATGCACAAATTCAGGCAACAGAAAATCAAGGCCGCTTTATCAAAGCCGGCAATACAGGGTATATTATTGCTGATCATTTGTGTGCACCAGATTATACCATTGATGATTTTGTACGCGTAGCCGAAATGTTTTACGCAACTCCTTATTTATGGGGAGGCCGTACAAGTTTGGGGCTCGACTGCTCTGCACTCTTACAATTAAGCTTGGCACGAACCGGCTAC
>CAZGVP010000104.1:0-8955 GCA_964529135.1 uncultured Caulobacterales bacterium
CCAACCGGGCTTATTTAAACCTGCTAATTTTAAGAGTATTTGGCTGAATTTATAATTAGGGTTGACTCTAATTAGATAGATATCTAATTAATGTTCATGCAAATAAACAAGATCATGAAAGCGCTGTCGCATCCAGTTCGACGAGACATTATTGCTCGGTTGAAGCAAAAGGCTTTGTCGGCTGGGGAATTGGCTAAGAAATATGACGTATCAAAACCCACGATGTCGGCACATTTCACAGCGTTAAAAGATGCTGGTTTGGTTTATGCAGAACGTGATGGGGTGAAGATTACTTACCATGTGAATGTGACAGTGGTAGAGGAAGCATTGACCATGCTAATGAGTTTGTTGGGCGCGGGAAACGAATTATCGGAAAACTCTAGTGATTTACAGCCTGTCAAAACGGGTGACGGCTTATGATGAGAAATGTTTTTACCCTATGTGCAGTTATCAGTTTACTGACTTTCTTCACCGGATTGTTACATGTAAATCTTGATGATCATGCGTTAGCGACTGAAGTGATAGATCGAAAGTTAAATGGACAGGAATGGCGGTGGCCGCTTTTCCTGCCATTGTTTGGCATTATCACTACGTTTGGGATAGCCATTGTGTTAAGGAAATCTATTAAGCTCCATATGAGTGGAGCGCCGGATGCAAAACATAACGCAACGACAATGATGTGCCTTTTGATTGGGCCGGTATTATTTTTTGTGATCGCTGTCACATTGTTGTTAGTTGAGATTGGTTATTTGACTAAAAGTAATTTCATGAAACCGATTATGGGATTGGCTTTTATGTATTTCCTGATGATGGGTAATTATATCACTACGACACTACGTAACAGCGGTAACGGATTTCGTACCCCATGGGCACTGCGTGATGATGTGGTTTGGGAAAAGACTCAAAGATTTTGTGGGCGAGGTGTGTTTGTGCTTGCATTAACGGGGTTAGGGGCCTTGTTTTTTGTACCAACCTCAAATTTGTTTGTAACTTTTGGTGTGGCGCTCGTATCTTGGAAAGTATTATCGGCCGCATATTCATGGCTCTTGTGGCGTCAAATGTTACGACAACATACTGATGCGCCGCTAACCTAATTTTTTTAATCTTATTGGAGACGTAAATGGTAGATTCAACCAACGGGAAAGCTATGCCTATTATTCAGATCATGATGCTGGTTACAGTTGGTTTTGCAAGTATTGTATCGGCTTGCACGAGTAATGTTTCACGGGACGTTACAGGTAGTAAAGAGGCAAAAAACTTTAATGAGAAGCCATTTTCAGGCGCTCCGTTATGGCGTTTTCAAGATACTGATACAACTGTCTATTTGTTTGGTGTTGCCGAAATATTTCCACCTAATCAACCTTGGCAAAGTAAGGTAATTTCAACCGCTTTAGGTGAGGCCGATGTGTTTATTCTGGAGACTAATGACGGCCCAGAGACACAAGCTTCTCTTGGCTCGAAGATTCAAAGTCTTGGCCTGTTTCGAGGCGAGCGCACTCTTCGTGATACGCTTAATGATCAACAAGAGGTATTGCTCTCTGAGGCCCTTGCTGAGTTTGGTGTGCCATTGGCTGCGCTTGATCAATTAAAACCTTGGCTTGCCACTATTCAAGTCGGTGCATTGCATGCCCAAAAACAGGGCTATCAAAATTGGGTGCAAGGCCTTTTGGCGATAAACACACATGCAAAAGAGCATGGAAACCCTGTACGATATTTTGAAGAAACACGTGGGGAACTGTTGGAGGTTTTTAACGATCTTCCAGAAGATACGCAGGTGAAAATGTTGATGCGCGAAGCCAATCAGATAATGAATGATCCTGATTTTTCAAATCGCCTTGCCGATACATGGTTGCAAGGTGATGTAGACGCTTTAACACAATTTTATCATGGAGAAGGGCAGTGGGCAGATCAAATTATCTACGATGCACTGTTAGTCAATAGGAACGCAGGCTGGGTTAACTCTATTAATGAGATCATTTCTGAAGAAACCGGTGTGTTTTTTGTGGGCGTGGGAATGGGGCATATGCTTGGGCCAGATGGGCTAATATCTATGTTGAAGGAGCAAGGCTTACAGATTGTACGGCAATAAGTTGAATTTGGAACCGTAAATGAAGGAATTTCAAGTTTTGAATTGTAGCAGTAAAAGTAAAAGAATGAGATATGTGCATATCATAGCAATTCTTGTGGTCGTCATTACTGTGCAAAGTAATTCTGATCAACATCATGGTCGAATTAGCAATTATCTCAAAAATTTGTTTGATAAAAGTGATAGGCCCACCCCGTAATTATTTTTTGGTGCGACCCTGATTAATAGTCGGTGCATCAATGTTCGCTGAGTAGTACAACATAGCTGGATAGTAAGAAAATGCAGCGCCATGTTATAGGGAATGCCATTGTTTCGATCTTCGAGCATCGCTTTTTATAGTTGCCAGATTTGGTTTTCTTAACGTCACCGGTACTTAAAAGTAACACTGGGTAAGAGCGGTCATGATTTTAGGTGAGCTCTACTATCTGCTCATCGAGCGAGATACCTTGTAGATAAAGTAATGCCGTCAAGTCTCCATGATCGATCTGGTAGTCTGCTGCTTTTGCTGTTGCAGGTTTCGCATGAAACGCAACGCCCATACCGGCAAGGCTAATCATATCTAGATCATTAGCCCCATCCCCCACTGCGAGGCATTGATCAGGTGTGATGTTTTGAGTTTTGCAAAGCGCATCAAGCGTATCAGCTTTTGCGCTACGCCCTAGAATGGGTCGTGCGATTTCACCAGTGAGAGTTTCATTCTCGATAATTAAACGATTCGCCGACTGATATTCAAAACCCAGATTCTGCGCAACTTTTGATGTGAATTGTCGAAAGCCGCCTGATACGAGCGCTGTGAATATACCTTTTTCTTTCATAGTACGAATTAATACATCTGCACCGGATGTAAAACTGATACGGGCCTTCCAAGTGTTTTCAATTGCGCTTTCACTCAACCCTTGCAACATACTAACTCGTTCTATAAGTGCTGTTTCGAAATTCAGCTCACCACGCATGGCGCGTTCGGTGATGTCTGCGATTTCATCATATTTACCGATATGGGCGGCTAATTCGTCGATGCACTCTTGTTCAATTATAGTGCTATCCATGTCTGCAATAAGAAGTTTCTTTCGACGCCCCTCGATGGGCACGAAGTTAACATCAACCGGCAGCTCTCTCATGGCGCCGCGAATAGTTTCTAATGCCACATTGTTTTTTGTTACCGCAATATCAACTGCTATATCGGGGGCGAGAATGCGTGCTGTCGATAGATCAATAAGTTCGGCTATGCGTTTGAGCGCTGATTCATTTAGTATTGGCGTTTTGGGGTGTGTTATAAGAGATAGAATATGCGTCATGGTCAGTAGATGTCCCACAAAAAGGATTACAGGTGGTTCGCGAAGAAACTATTATTTTTATTGCAGGCCCTACTGCTAGCGGCAAGTCCGAGCTCGCGATTAAAATCGCCAAACAGCTAAACGGCGAGATTATTAATGCTGATGCTATCCAGGTTTATAAAGACCTTGATATATTAAGTGCGCGACCCACTCCGAGTGAGGAAGCGGGGATTGCTCATCATTTGTTCGGCTATCTGGACGGGCAGGAAAGGTGTTCTGCTGGGCAGTGGGCGCGCCGGGCTGGCCCGATTATCGATCAGATTTTATCGCGTAATAAAACAGCAATCATTGTGGGGGGTACCGGGCTGTATTTTAAGGCGCTGGATGAAGGTCTTTCTCCGATTCCTCAAATTGATGCAGCATCACGTAAAGCTGCCTCTATGCGGTTGGAAGAAATAGGGCCTGAGAGGTTTTATAAAGAGGTTACAAAAATCGATCCTCCCATGGCACGCCTTGCTCGGGGGGATACTCAAAGATTATTGCGGGCATGGGAGGTTCATCGCTCTACGGGCTTAGCGCTGTCACACTTCCAAAACATGCTACGGCAACCGGTTCTGACAAAACCTGTTTCAACAAAATTAGTTTTAATGCCACCACGAGAAGAGCTTTATGCCCGTTGCGATAGGCGGTTTGCAAAAATGGCGATAGGGCCAGGGTTAGAAGAAGCAAGAGCGCTGCTCGAGCGGAACCTTTCGTCTGACTTACCGGTTATGAAGGCTCTGGGGGCGGCTGAGTTAATGGCACATTTACATGGTGACCTAACTTTTCAGGAGGCCATCACTCTGGCACAGCGAAACACCAGACGTTTTGCCAAACGCCAGATGACTTGGTTTCGGGGGCAGGCAAGTGGCTGGTCTATGGCGACAAATTCACTTGAGGCTGAAAATATTATTTTAGGGGCAGCGGGGTGATAGCTCATGATGCAATCACCCTTTAAATGTTCGCCCCTTTATTCGGGGACGGGAAAACCTCTGTCTCGCATCAAAGCTGAAATGTCTGCGTCTCGACCTCGGAATGCGCGATAGGCCTTAGCCGGATCAACGGAGTTGCGCGGGGCAAAGAGATTATCTACCAGCTTTTTAGCGACACCTTGATCATAAAACCCGCCGGGAGATTCAGTGAATGCTTCGGCTGCATCTGAAGTTAAAACATCAGCCCACATATAACCGTAATAACCAGTTGAATAACCTTCACCCGAAAAGATGTGCCCGAAATGAGGGGAGCGATGACGCATAACAATTTCTGACGGCATGCCGAGTTCTGCCAATGTTTCACGTTCAAATTTATCCGGATCCAGACCTTCGGGGTCAGTAGTGTGATAGCGCATATCCACTAATGCTGATGCTAAATATTCTGTGGTTGCAAAGCCTTGATTGAATGTTGCAGCATTTTTAATTTTCTCGCGTAATTCGGCTGGAATTGGTTCGCCCGTTTCATGATGCACGAGGTAAGTATTGACGACCTCATCGGTAGAGAGCCAACGCTCCAGCAATTGGCTTTGAAATTCAGTGTAATCACGTACGCCGCCATTAAGAGTTGGATATGCAACATTGGATGACAGCGAGTGAAGGGCATGGCCAAATTCATGGAAGAATGTACTGGCATCATCCCATGAAACGAGTACAGGTTTACCTGGAGTACCTTTAACAAAATTAGAGTTATTAGACGATAAGACTGTCTTTTTACCATCAAATGTGGTGTGGGAGCGATAGCTGGTGGCCCATGCGCCAGAGCGTTTTCCTCTTCTGGCGAATGGATCAAGATACCACAAGCCGATATGATCTCCGCTAGTTTTGTCCGTCACCTCCCATACTTTCACATCTTCATGGAAAACCGCAACACTCCCAGCTGCGACGGGGGAAAAGGTAAAGTTGAATAACTCACCAGCAACGAAAAACATTGCCTCACGCAGCTTATCTAGTTGTAAATATTGCTTAACTTCATCAGAATCGAGATCATATTTTTTAAGGCGAACTTTCTCGGCATAAAACCGATAATCCCATGGTTCGATTGTGATGCCGGCATTTTCAGCATCTGCAATGGCTTGCATGTCAGCAACTTCTTCACGCACTCTTGCAATAGCTGCTGGCCAAACCGTTTCCATTAGTTCAAGCGCATTCTCAGGATTTTTAGCCATGCGGTTTTCCAACCGCCATTGGGCATAATTATCATAGCCGAGCAAGCCAACGCGTTCATGGCGCAATTTTAAAATGTTGGAGATGATGGCGTTATTGTCGTGCTCGTCACCATTGTCACCGCGATTGTAATAGGTGCGCCAAACGGTTTCGCGTAAATCACGCTCAGTTGAATAGGTGAGGAATGGCGACATTGATGACCGGGTATTCGTGATGGCAAATTGGCCGTCTTTATTGCGTTCAGTGGCTGCGCTGGCCGCAGCGTCAATAAATGATTGTGACAACCCGCCAAGCTGGTCTTGGGTCAAATACGTCACATATCCTTCTTCATCAGCAAGCACATTGTTTGCAAATTTTGTGTGCAAACCAGCAAGCTCTTGTTGAATACTAGCGTAACGAGCTTTTTTTTCAGCATTTAACGTTGCGCCATTGCGCGCGAAACCGTCATAGGTAAGTTGCACCAACCGTTGTTGATCTGGCCGCAGTGATTTTACTTCATCACTTTCATAAACAGATTTGATCCTGGCAAATAGTTTCTCATTCTGTGTGATTTGTGAATTAAAAGCCGAAATTTTAGGGGCCATTTCCTGTTGAATTTCTCTAAACTCAGGGGAGGATTTATTCGAGCTCCAAATACCCCAATAGCTGAATACACGGCCCAGATCGTCACCGGTTTTCTCAAGAGCAATAATCGTGTTTTCAAATGTTGGTGAATCCGTATTTGCCGTTATAGCTTCAATCTCAGCGAGATTTCGTGTCATTCCAGTTTGGAGGGCGATCTTTAAATCAGCCAAGTCCATTTTATCGAATGCCGGAACCCCGCCATAAGGGCCAGTCCATTCAGCGAGTAAACTATTAGCTTGTTCAGGCCGTGTTGAGACTTCTTTTTGAGCGGAAGAATCTGCTTCCTGTGTTGTCGACTTTTCAGATGGAGTCTGACCGGAACATCCACTAAGCGCAAGAATAGCAGAGGTGATTAGATAAAATGAGCGCATGATTTCCTCGATTTTGATTGGGTACATATGTGTATATTCGGCTTTTTCGGTTTTAACTAGCTGTTTGCTCTTGGGTTGTTCTCTCTAGCTTACCACCATGCTTTCAATGACAGTTTGCACCAACCCTGCAAAAGTGTTATGAAGTAACATTGATCGTTCTTGGGAACTCGTAAACTCAACAACACTTTTGGTATGCTAAATTTTAAATGAGATAAGATCGGGTGTGTGTAATATAACGGTCATTGGATTCAGGGTGCTTATTATGAAATAATTTATAATGTTGGCGCTGTTTTCTCACCTAGTCTCTTAAGGGCAAAAAAATAATGGCAGGGTATGGTTGTATTTTTGCGTAGTCTTGGCCGGCTTCTCAATGAGATGGATGCTAGGGCAATGACGTCTCTGTTTGTATCGCTTATTCTGTTGGCGTTTGTCTGCACTATGTTTGTGTTTGGGCAACAGTGGATGGAACTTCGTGATGAAGATGCGATCACTAATATAATGAGCCATGCTGCAACGTCACCATGGGCGCTATTTGGAGTGATTTCCGTTTTTAGTTTGCTGGCGCTTACAGGGTTCCCGCAGATCTTGATGATTACAGCTACGGTGATCACTTTCGGTGTTTTTCAGGGGGCGCTTTACTCCTGGATCGCAACCATGTGTAGTGCGAGTTTGACCTTTGCATTTGGACATATTCTCGGCGGTAGTTGGGTGCGCAAGTTTGGTGGTGCTCGGGTTCATTCCACAATGGGATTTTTAGCTCATCATGGCGTATTGGCGAGTGGATTAATCAGAGTTGTTCCTTCGGCACCTTTTATTGTTGTTAATGCTGCTGCAGGAGCCGCTCACATCCCGATGTGGAAATATTGGCTTGGTACTGGAATTGGAATAATGCCTAAGATTGCGTTTGTAGCTGCCCTCGGTGCTATGGCACCCAGTGCTTCTTTTCTTACAGATGGTGTGGGCGGAGTGGTTTCTTTCTTCCAGAGCCGTGCACCGCGAGATATTATTGTGATGGCGTTGATTATCCCAGTGTGGTTAGGATTTTTATATCTGATGCGTTTGATTTATATTCGTTTGCGTGACCGTGATGTTGATCAAAGTGATCTCCAGTAAACCGGTCTAACATTGCCTTAGATCAATGCTAAATCACTCTAAGGTTACAGATAAGTAGAGTTACGGCATAAAAAACGTATAGAAACCGACAAAATTGGGTTTTGTTGACGATTTGGGAACCGATTATAGTTAACGTTACACCCAAATTGGGACATATCTGAACAAGGAATCGGGACCTCATAATGCTTTCTACCCTATTTGGTATGCTATCCGCCGATATGGCGATCGACCTCGGAACTGCAAACACACTTGTCTACGTGAAAGGGCGTGGTGTTGTGTTGAACGAGCCATCTGTTGTGGCGATTGAAACGCGCGGTGGTAAAAAGCTAGTGCGCGCGGTTGGTGATGAAGCAAAAGAGATGCTGGGGCGCACACCGGGGGAGATCGAAGCGATCCGTCCAATGCGCGATGGCGTAATTGCAGACTTTGAAGTCGCAGAAGCCATGATTAAGCATTTTATTCGCAAAGTTCATCGTGGCCGCTCGTTTGCGAGCCCACGCATTGTCGTTTGCGTTCCTTCTGGGGCAACGGCGGTTGAGCGCCGTGCTATTCAAGAATCAGCATTGTCAGCAGGTGCGCGTAAAGTGGAATTGATTGAAGAGCCGATGGCAGCTGCGATTGGCGCTGGTCTTCCTGTGACCGAAGCAACAGGATCAATGGTTGTTGATATTGGTGGTGGGACCACTGAAGTTGCAGTATTGTCTCTTGGCGGGATTGTTTATTCCAGATCAGTACGCGTTGGTGGCGATAAAATGGATGATGCTGTTATCGCCTATATTCGCCGGATGTATAACCTTCTTATTGGTGAAGCATCTGCTGAGCGTATCAAGAAAGAAGTTGGATCCGCCATGATCCCTAATGAAGGGGCAGGTACAACAATTCAAATTAAGGGTCGTGATTTAATGCATGGCGTGCCCAAAGAAGTTCGCATCGGTGAAGCGCAGATTGCTGAGGCTTTGGCCGAACCTGTGGCACAAATTATTGAAGCGGTAAAGGTTGCACTAGAAGCCACACCGCCTGAGCTTGCAGCTGACATTGTTGATACTGGTATAATGTTGACTGGCGGTGGCGCGCTTTTGAAAAACCTTGATCAAGTATTGCGTGATGAAACAGGCTTACCTGTTTCCGTTGCTGATGATCCGCTTTCTTGTGTTGCCTTAGGGACAGGGGCTGCTTTGGAGAATAATAAAGAGATGCGCGGCGTTCTTTCTTCCGCGATTTAAGGCGGCTAGCAATAAGGTTGTAGCGATTAAAGCGTCGAATTTACCGGCTTGTGGGGGCACAAGGGCGCT
>CAZGVP010000105.1:0-8873 GCA_964529135.1 uncultured Caulobacterales bacterium
TTATGCTTTGTTGTGATGGAATCACTTTATATTATATACACTCACCAACACAACCACACTGTGGCACCTCCACCTTCTGATTATCAGACAAGAACTTCCGATGCTTCTTTTGCTCAGGGGTCATATGGGCCAGCAGAACGCAAGGCACATCTTCGTAACCGAGCAGCTTTGCCGCCTCAACGCGGCCATGGCCGGCAAGGGTTTTATTTTCCGCGTCAATCAAGACCGGATTGGTAAAGCCGAAGGTTTTGATGCTTTCCGCAATCTGGCGAATTTGCGCTTTGGAATGGGTACGTGCATTTTGTTCCCAAGGCTTTAGATCAGCAATGGAAATAGAACTCATTTGAGGTTGGGGTGACATATGTCAGTCTCCGCATAAATGGAGCCAAACAAAAAGGCGCTGACTCCAATGAAAGTTACGATAAAGACAAAACGTCTTTGAAATCGTACCCATCAGGCGTCGCGCCGTCACGATGTTCTTACATTGGGTTATATGGATCACCCTCGGCCTTTCGGCCTCAACCCAGTCTCAGAGCAGGCAGAGATTATCTAACAAAATTGGGCACAATATTCAAGGTATTTCTTGAATGTGTTCTGGGTCCTGACCCACATTCTCGTGAGTTAGGGCAGGTATAGGCGGCGTGTTTTCCAATCGTTTTACTGAGAGGTCAGACAGGCGGTAAAGCCCATGTGTATCGAACCCAAGCTCTTGGAGTTTAGACAGGCGTCGTGCGGTCAAAGCCATCTTTATAAGCCCGAGAACAAAGATTGGAGGAACAATCAACCACAAAGCCTTCACCCAATCATTGACCGATCGAAAGGTGCTCAGCACATCCGCCCAGAAATTATAATCTTCCATTCTTTCCTCAAATTATCTGAATTTAAGATAACCTGAAAAACAGATTATTTCCAGTTCTTTGTGCGAGCTATGAGATAATTTTGAAAAAAACTTTAGGATCCCCTCGCCATAAGGCCTTGATTGCATTTCTGATTAAGAAACGTGCTGATGCTGACATGAGCCAATCAGAACTGGCAAAGGAACTCGGAGAATATCAATCTTTTGTTGCCCGTCTTGAGAGCGGACAACGCCGCGTAGACGTTGTAGAGTTTGAACGTCTTGCTGAAATTATGAATTTCGATGTTGAAGAGTTTTACCGCAAATAATGGCTAATAATGAGAATTACGTGAGTATATTAATAATACGTCCCGGAACTATTATAGTTTTCCGTACAGGGTTTCCTGCTAGTAACTTAATAACATTCTCATCATTCATTGCATAATACTCAAGTTCGTTTTCTGAAAAACCAGCTGGAACTGTGATTTCTAGACGCCTTTTACCATTAAATTGTATTGGGAGCGTAACTTCTTTTTTAGCAAGAAATTGTGGGTTGGCTTTTGGCCATGCTGCCTCATAGCAAAGTCCTTCACCCTTCAATTTTTCCCAACATTCTTCAGCCAGATGAGGCATGAATGGAGAAATCATGCTAATAAGGTTCTTTAAAGCAGCTAACTTGAGTTCATCATTTGCAGTGTATCTTTGAATTGAGTTCGTCAAATTATAAATTTCAGATACTGAAATATGGAAACGAAAATTCTCTATACTATTTGTAATTTTCTCAATTGATTTGTGCATATCTTGCTGAAGCTTAAATTGAGCTTTTGTATCTATTTTCTGAGGAATGCGGTCTTTAGCCATTATAAAGTCAGTGACTAATGCCCAAACTTTTCTACAAAAACGCGCCGCTCCAATTACTCCTGATAATTTCCACTCAACATCTTTATCAGGTGGAGAGTCTGAGAGTACAAACCAGCGGGCAACATCTGAACCATAAGTCTCAATGATTTCGTTAGGGTCAATAACATTTTTCTTGGACTTAGACATCTTAGTCTTTTCACCAGCCATTATTGGTTGTCCTGTTTCAGAATGAGTTAACGTGCCATCTTTCGTTATGACCTGAGCTGGAGCCACATAATTTCCGTTCAAATCAGTATATACGACGTGAGTAACCATACCTTGAGTAAAGAGGCCCTTAAACGGTTCACCACTTGGAAGATCCAAAAGGCCGCAATCACGCAACCCGCGTGTGAAAAACCTCGCATATAGTAAATGCATGACGGCGTGCTCAACGCCGCCTATATACTGATCCACAGGCAACCATTTGCCTGCAAGTTCAGCATCAAATGGTTTTGTAGCTCTGTTTCCACCTGCAAATCTGGCAAAGTACCAAGAAGAATCTGCGAAAGTATCTAGTGTATCAGTTTCACGAGTTGCAGGTTCTCCACATTCTGGGCATTCCACATCTTTAAATGTTGGATGATTCTCCAATGGATTACCGGCTTTGTTTAAATCAATGTCATGCGGGAGTTTCACTGGGAGATTAGTTAAGGGGACTGGGACGGCGCCACAATTCACACAATGAATAATCGGAATTGGGCATCCCCAATACCTTTGCCGAGAAACACCCCAATCACGTAAACGGTAGCGTGTGACAGCTTCACCTAATCCAAGTTGTTGAAGTTTTTTGGTAGCAGCTGAGATAGCCTCTTCTTTATTCAGACCATTAAGATCTATTGTTTTGCTTTTTGAGTTTACAATAAGACCATCACCAGTAAAGGCCTTGTTTATTTGATCGCCAATAGCGCATTTTTGCTGTTTTGGTTTGAGAACACTTTTGATGGGCAAGTGGTATTGCACTGCAAAGTCCATATCTCTCTGATCATGAGCTGGACAACCGAATACGGCTCCACTTCCATAATCCATCAATACGAAATTTGCGATCCATACAGGTAGCTCGGCTCCCGAAATGAAAGGGTGATTTACGCGCAAGCCAGTGTCTAGGCCTAGTTTTGGAGCCTGAGCAATTGCTTCTTCTGTGTTGCCAAACCCACCACACTTTTTCTGAAAGGTATCGATATATGGATTATGTTCCGCCAACGAACAAACTAAAGGGTGATCGGGAGATAATGCTAGAAAACTTGCTCCGAACAGAGTGTCTGGCCGAGTTGTGAAAACTTCTATGCCTTCAGGATAGTTTATCTCCGTAACTTCTAAGTTTCTTTGAACAAGGCGTATGTTTTCACGTTTTATATCTATTGTTTCATTGTGAGCAAAATCACTAAAATGCGAATATGTTGAACCAATCAGTTCAAACTTGATTGTAACGCCTTCCGATTTCCCAATCCAGTTGGCTTGCATTATACGGACTTTTTCCGGCCACTCTTTTAATGTGTCGAGGCTTTTTAGTAAGTCTTCAGCGTAATGTGTGATCTTGAAGAACCATTGGTTCATGTTGCGTTGCTCTACATCGGCATTTGAACGCCAGCCTTTACCGTTAATGACTTGCTCGTTAGCGAGAACAGTTTGTTCAACAGGATCCCAATTAACTTTTGCAGTCTTACGGTAAACTAAGCCTTGTTCTTTAAATTTTAAAAAAATCACCTGTTGCTGTTTGTAGTATGCCTCATCACATGTCGCGAATTCTCGGGACCAATCTATAGCCAAACCAAGGCGCTTCATGGAGCCGCGCATTGCGGAAATATTATTGTAGGTCCAGTCTTTTGGATGCCCACCATTTTCAATCGCCGCATTCTCGGCCGGCATACCAAAAGCATCCCAACCCATCGGGTGGAGCACATTAAAACCCTGGGCTTTTTTGTAGCGTGCTACTACATCACCCATCGCATAATTGCGAACATGTCCCATATGAATTTTACCGCTTGGGTACGGAAACATCTCTAACGCGAAAAATTTTGAATCAAGCGAATTATCATCGACGCGAAAAACGTTCGCTTCATCCCAAGCTTTTTGCCAACGCTTCTCTATTTGTGTAGGATTATATTTTGTCATTGTAACTGCTTCCTTTCGTGAGGCCATTCTTCCGAGCGGGTGTTACTTATTTATACAGGCTGTATTTTTTTGTGAGGCGGCTAATATCGTCAGCATCGCAAACGCACCCAATCACAATCGGGTCAAGGTCATGACGATTGAATTTTGAGGTAGTACTAACTTGAAGCGCTGATCCGCCGGCCATCATTGTATTTAAATAGGCTGCACGAAGAATATTGTTTGCTGTAAGGTGCTCCCATAAGCTCCATATCTTTGTTGCATTTGTCGTTAAGGCGATGACCGGGCTCTCGCTAATGTATGGATATACGTTACTATCTGCATCGACGTAATCGACGAAAGCCAATGCATCGTTTGTCTGAGACTGAACTGCCAGGCTTTGTGCAACATGGCCAATCGCGCTAGCGAGTTGACCTCGATTATCTCGGTGAGGTTTATTGATAATTATATGAGTGCGTTTCATGTGTTCGAATTCCTTTTAAGCAAAACGTAAAATTGGTTTGGTAGAGTCCGTTATTCCCAAAAAACATGCATTAGTGATGCGGTCTTCAAATTGGGAAACATCGGTAAGGCCGGTGTTGATGGGTGCGACTGCATGCGGTCTGTCGGCTCTAAAAATTACCGCCTGACCAATAGCAGGTCGAAATCTGACATCAGGTGATCCGATATCTTCACGATTAACACCATAATCAGACCGCTTTAACTCTTCGTATTCTGTATCGCTAATATAGCGATGCCAAAATTCGATCTCACCTCCTTTAGGTGGCATGTTAAGGTAAACGTTAATGCCAAAACGGACTGAAATACCCAGTGATCCCAACAGGGCCGTACGAGACTGATCAATATGGGGGTGTGCCCCGCCATGCATTTTCCATCTACGTGAAATTTCAGATAAAAACCTGTCCTTATTTTTTCGCGCAACGGTTACACCTTCGGGCCAAAATTGATTAAATTGTTCAGCAATTTTATCTACAGGTGATTGCCCTTCATAAATAGTCTCTCGATTTAGAGAGTCACTTTTCCGGGAACCTTCAAAGTACTCACGCTCAAACTTGAAAGATTCATGAGCTTCTCCAACTGAACGCGCTGTAGCCTTAAGGTCTGATTTCCACAAATATTTTGACTGTTCACAAACAATACGGATTCTATCGCAATAACGCTGCGCTTCTTCCTTGGTGGCAACATCATCAATAATGATCGCGACAACCTGTCCGGACGCCAATAATTCAAGGTGAACTAAAGCTAATTCTGCGACAGATTTAAGATTCATGGATGGTATAGTTTTCATGATGATTCTCCTTGTTGTGAAACGATATGCTGGTTGAAGGCTGCCGGCGGCCAGAAGTTTACTGGAGGCTTTGATGTTTCGATAAGCGCCCAGTGCGTCGCTTTAAGTAGTTGTTCATCTGTTGGCTGAATGGGCGCGCCGTCAGAATTTGGGATTCCTGCTATTTGCAACATCTGTTCAGAAGTGTTGGATTCATGAACGAAGTTCTCGAAAACTTGGATCCATTCCGAAGTCCCAAGTTCAGCCGCAAATGGCTTTATTTTTTCAATGAAGCGTTCAGTGAAACTCATTAGCGAAGAGAATACCCCATCTGCATCTACATGGTTTCCCTGAAACCCGTGTTTTGCTGCAATATCGGCATTTTGTTCGCGCCGGAGTATACTCTCTGCCGTGTGCGCTAGTTGGAGGTCAATTCCACCAACTAAGATACCGTATTCCCAAGCTTGGAGCAAAGCCGCTACAGCGACAGTTTTATCGATTGATGGCATAGCGTCGGCAGCGCGTATCTCAATGGTTGGTTTATTGCGTGAACCGAACCGAACATCATGCCACAAGTCAGCGTCAGTTTTAATGACGCCTCTGAGTATTAGCTGGTCTAAGTATGCCTTACGGGCACTATAGTCACTAAATGTTGGTTGATTCTGATTCGCAATGCCGGATGTGATCTGGCGACGGTAACATTGATACCCTGTGTTGCGCCCGTTGTAAAATACTGAGGACGCCGAATACGCGATTAAAATAGGCACGATGGCAGAAAATTGCGAGACACGCTCATTGCGAGTGTCATCATCAAGGTACGTGCCAATGTGGTAATGCGTACCGGACACTAGGAGTCGATGGATATTGTCGCCAAGAGCATGCTCAATCTGAGAGTAACGCTCCCCTTCATTCGACTCAGCTGTTTCCCATTTTGCAAATGGGTGCGTGGAAAGGCAAAGTAACCGCAAGCCTTCTTTGGCGAGCAATCTATTCACATTATAGCGCGCAGAGAATAAATCATCTCTTAGTTCATCAATTTTGGTATGAACCTGAGAGACAATCTCAAGCTGCCCCTTTTTATATTCCTTGCAAGCCCTCAGCATGTCTTCAACGTTAAGAGCTGTCATCAAGTCATTAAAGAGCTGTGGTGATGGCGGCTCGAGGTCGCATGCATCGTTAATAATGAAATATTCGATCTCTAGCCCTTGTGTAGGGGAGGAAATGTTGGATTTATTATACCGCATTACGAATGCCCGCTTGTTCTTCACCGAAAGCAAATGAAATCAGGCTTGCGCTCAAGATTTTTGAGACCGTTTCTAGTGAAGCAATTTCGTCACAGATTTCTACCGTTAGCGCTGTAACGTTGGGTTTATAAAGAAATCGGTTAGCTAAAAAGTTGCCAGCAGAGCTACCCGAGTAGGGCAGATTTTTACGCACCCGTAGTAAGGGCGTCTTGCGGAAGGGAAGACGCGAGCGGGTCAAGGTTCGTGCTTTCAAACATTCATAAAACCTTAGCGCGGGACCGGCGTTGTTTTTTGGCACTGGAACCCCGATGTCTACACGCCTTGGTTTTGCTCCTTCTGGGGTTCTTGTAAAAGTATGCAGGTTAAGCAGGCATACCTTGGAGGCGTTAACGGTTGCGCCAGCCACCATTGTATCTAATGTCTTTAGATAACGGGTGTATTGAAAAAGGCGTCCTGCAAGGTCTCCATCATCAAGCTGCTCAGGCGAAGGAATTGCGGAGGGATCTTTGATATCCCTATTGAGATCCACATATAGTCTTGAGTGTTTTCCAAAATGGTGCGTCCCATTAAGATGTTGAGCTACCTGTTCTCCTAGCTGGAAGGAACCAATGTCGTAGGCTTGGTGGTTGGGGTCTACGGCCTCATGCCAATCTGGCATTTTGCAGCGTGCATGAGGGGTGGCAATAATGAAAGTTAGCGCGCATTTTTTGTCCTCGGCAGGTGCGCGTGATCTGCTGGCGGTTAAATAGTTGAATTTCGGAATAGATATTAACATGACGGACTCCACTTCGAGTCCATTGTTAATTATATTTTAAACAAAATCAATCAAAATGTTTGATATGGTTTGAAATTGTTTGCCTCATTATATTCTTGTTTGTTATTCAGCGGCACCCTCTGTAAGCCTAACAATTGCCTCACGGATATTCAGATCCATCCGATCAATAGTATCCTTAAGGGTTTGCTGGCTTTCTTGCGTTTTAAACCAATCGATAGCTTTGTTTTTTTGGCGAGGAATGTTAAAATAAACACCAAGAGCTTTTGCCTCATTTCGAGAAATTGCAATATTGTCAGCAGCTGCATCTATTTTTTCCCAAAATTTGAGATTGGCTTCTTGAGTTTTTGATGGGGCTCTAAGCGCCTGAAGCATCAGATCTAAGGTTTCACCTTTAACCTCGAATTCGTCGCTAGCCACCGGCGTAATTGTAAAATATTCCGAAGATGCTTTTATTGAGCCATTATCTAAAGGTTTATACTCGAAGAATTCCTGAAGCTTATTGGTCAACTTAACCGCTATTCCTGCGCATTTAGAGAAAGCCTCACTTTTGTGAGCTTCATCTGGCGCATATGCCAGCCTGTGAATTTCTAAACTAACGAGCTTATCACCTTCTTTAAGATAAATGGAATCTTCACATAGATTCGTCACAATAACAAAGAAGGGTCCATTAAAGCCTGGGTCAACTTGTAAACCATGGGTGACTTGAAGACCTCGCATTACATTTTCCGCTACAGCCCCGACCCTTGCCAGGTGTTTTTTACTGAATTTTACCTCCTGACGCGCCAGAACAAACACCGATTCATTTTTATCGATCTTCCTGTTTTCAACAATGGTTTCTTCCTCTGAGGCCTTAGCAATTTCAAGTATTTTACGTGCCTCTTCATTCAGGCTCTTACTTGACCTATCGGAGTAATGCCATTTTTGAAGCGTGGCCCATTTCGCAGGAGCGATACTTCGCCAATGCGCTGGCATGATTAAGCCAAATGTCAGGTCGACTGATGCTGGCTCTATCTGAATGGTTTCAGAGGGAGTGAGACTGGTGTTGTTTAAGGGATCCGCCAGCAAAGCCGCGATATCCTTATCAACCAAAATACAGCTGCTTGACGAAATAAGCTTACTCGCTGCGCCTCGCTCGGCTTTGGCGGAAGGGCGCTGCGTGTTTGTATGTACACCTGTTGACGGCGTCGCGTCTGCTTCAGCGGGCACGGGCTCTGGAGAGAGCCAAAACCCTACACCTTCAGCAAAGTGTTGAGATAGCGTCAGGGCCAGTTGAGCAGATATTCGCCGAGGACGTTCAGGGCGTGTAACATTGTAAAGCGTTTGAGGGTGTACACCTATTAGTAGAGCAAAATCGTTTACATTTTGCCCTTCTAATAGAATTTTCCTTTTTAAATAGGCACCTTTACTAAGAGGGCCCTCCACTTTTTCGAGCCGTACAACCCCAGTCATATTATTTCCCCGTTAACACTATCAAACATTTTGAATAATAAAATCTCATTATTCAAGCAATATGTTTAATATTGTTTGTTTATTATTATAATAGTGTTAAATGGATGCATTGGTAATTCTACTACCCATAATATCGAAAATTCCCGTCGCCAATTTCCACTCTTTTGGATTTTTCCCTGTAAATTCCCTGTTATTCAGGGAACTCGTGGTAGATACGGTTTCGGGCATGACTGGCTACACCACCAATTATTCTTATAAAAGTTAATAAAAGCAATTACTTAGACTTTTTCAAGT
>CAZGVP010000106.1:0-8762 GCA_964529135.1 uncultured Caulobacterales bacterium
AACATCCACAATAGAAACGTCGCATACAGTTTTGGTGTTTGCATTAGCTTGTCAGCGGCAAGAATGTTTAATGCCCCCATGCCATTATCATCATGTTTTAGAAAATCATCGAGATTAAGGGCGGGTTCGCCAAAAAACTTATCAGCACCCTGTTCTTCCAATGTTAGAAGGCGACGTTGAATGGCTCCAACGGACGCGCGAGAAACGAGCCCATATTCGGTGGATAGTTCTTTCGTATGTTCTGCGACATAAACCAGGAGTGCACGCAAATCTTTTAGATCAAGAAGCAAAAGCCCCTCATCGTCGGCAACGCGAAAGGCGAGTGTTAGAACACCGGACTGCGTATCATTAAGATTAAGCAGGTTAGAAAGTAGCAATGGGCCCATCTCGGAAACTGTTGCTCTAACAGGGTGTCCTTTTTTGCCATGCAAATCCCAGAAAGTGACGGGAAAAGCTTCAGGCTCGTAAGGATCAAGATCAATTTTTTCGGCTCGCTCTGTGAGGAATGATTTCATTGTCACCGGTCTTGATAATCCTGCCAGGTCACCCTTCACATCTGCCATAAAGACGGGCACCCCGGCTTTACAAAAACCCTCTGCTAAAATCTGAAGTGTGACGGTTTTTCCAGTCCCGGTAGCGCCGGAGATCAGACCGTGCCGATTCGCATATTTCAGATTTAAAGTCTCTGATTTATCGCTTTTTCCGATGAAAATGTTGTTTTCAGTCATTTTATGGTTTGTCCATTCGTCGTGTTGGTACGGCATAACTTACCGATTTTATTGGGTATTTTTTCATTTGTGACGTTTTTACGGACGTAACGAAAAATACATGAATGCTAATATTGTTGATTCCCTCATAATTCGCTATTAAGTCTTTGATAACGATTATGATAAGAGGGAATTTTCGGTTGTTGTAATATTTTGTAATTGCTCAATCACGAGTGCGCAGATGTTGGATAACTGGGTATAAGCAGTCTTAAAATAAACCATTTAGTTACTTATCATCGTCATTTCTTTTCAAATCGACAGAGGTACAACAAAGGGGCTATCTCATGGCACGTATTCTAATAATAATCGCGGTGGCTTTAGCCATCATAATTGGAGCGATGCAGCTTACTGGCAAAAATGCTGGTGAGCTTGCTAAGTCCGCAAAAGACGCAGTTGGTGATGCGGCAGAAAAAACTGGCGAACTCGCTGGAGATGCAGTTGACGCTGCTGGTGATGCTGCTTCTGCAACAGGTGAAGCAGTTGGTAATGCAGCTGAAGCTACTGGTGAGGCAGTTGGTAATGCGGCTGACGCAACAGTGGATGCTGCTGGTAATGCAGTCGATGCTGCTGGCGATCTTGCTGGAGATGCAATTAACGCAGCGGGTGATGCCGCTTCTGCAACCGGAGATGCTGTGAGTAATACAGCTGGCGCTGCAGTAGATGCTGCTGGTGATGCAGCAAATGCTGCTGGCAATGTGGTTGGCAATGTTACTGATGCAGCTAAAGATGTAGCTGGCGATGCAGTAGATGCTGTTAAAGACCGTGCGGCAGACGCTGCAGGTAATGCTGTAGATGCAGTTAAAGAAAAAGCATCAGACGTTGCAACTGGCGCTGTTGATGCAGCTAAAGATAAAGCAGCTGATGCGGCAACAGATGCGGCTACGAATGCAGCAGGAGATGCTGCTGGTGAGGCCGCGGATGCTGCAAGCGATGCTAAAGGTGCTCTAGATAAAGCGAAAGACGTCGCTAAAGATGCAGCAGAAGCAGCTGCTGATCCAGACGGTCGCTAAATTTACTAAAGTCATAAGCTGACTGAGAGTTTAAAGCCGCCTCGTGCATAACGGGGCGGCTTTTTCGTTAATGATTTGTTTACCAACTAGATTAAAATTTTAACATTCGAGTAGCTGATCCCTGATACATTGCGTGTGCAATAGTCCTTCTTCGACGTTGCTATACAGGTTTTACTATTGCTTCTTTCAGGGAGGGTTTATGACAGACATAATAGATCGGGATCATCTAAAGCTTTATGTTGGCGATGACATGACTTTGCGTAATGAAATTTTATTTATTTACGAAGACCAGCTTGAGCATTGGCTTACCTGTTTTGCTCCAACGATGTCTGATGATGACTGGTATCATGCCTCTCATACCCTAAAGGGTGGCTCGCGTGGCGTTGGGGTGTGGCCAATTGGCGATTTATGTGAGAAAGGCGAGGGCCTTGTCGGTAAATTGGAAGATAAAATCAGTCAACGTCAATTAATGTTGGATGAATTACGTACCCTCGTTGCAAGTGTACTGAATGAAATCTCGCAAATCACCACTGACGAGGCAGCATGACCGGTTGATTAAAGCGGTATAAAAAACAAATCAATCGCATTTTCGGGCTTTTCTTCGCTGGCATCTCTACTTACATTGTTGTCATGGGTAATAAACGTTCCTCTCGGCATTCGACAACATCGCAATCTCGCGGACCTTCACAGCGCCAATTGCGAGCTGGTGAATTGGTGCGCCACACGCTAGTGGAAATTTTGCAGCGAGAAGATTTGCGTGATCCGGCATTGGCGGGCGTATCAGTCACGATCAGCGAAGTTCGAACTTCACCTGATCTGCGCCAGGCTACAGTTTACTGCATGCCGCTTGGTGGTGGCGTTGAGCCTGAAAAAGAAGTAAAAATCATTGCCGCGCTAAATGATGTTGCACCATATTTGCGGGGTTTGCTCGGCAAAAAAATTGACATGAAGTTTACGCCTGAGTTGATCTTTCGAAAAGATGAAACTTTTGATGAGGCAGGCCGTATTGATGCGCTGCTGGCAAAGCCAGAGGTTGTGCGTGATCTTATCAGGGGTGATGAAACCAATAATAGCTGAAGTCTTCAAGTTGGACTTTGTGTCTTGACGTAGCATCAGGTTTCTATCACATCTGCTTACTGTAAGAATGGTTTCCGTTTGAGCCGGGATTATTCTCCAACAGATGTTTAATAGGAATTTATTATGGGTAGGCGACGCAAAAAGGGTCGTGCAATTTCGGGCTGGGTTATCCTTGATAAAGATTATGACCTTGGTTCTACTGAAGCTGTCTCAAAGGTGCGTTGGCTCTACCAGGCTCAAAAGGCTGGCCATGCGGGCACGCTTGATCCTTTGGCGACAGGTATTTTACCAATTGCACTGGGCGAGGCGACTAAAACAGTTCCCTATGTCATGGAGGCTCATAAGGTTTATCGATTTACAGCAAAGTGGGGTGAAGCAACCCGTACGGATGATGCCGAAGGGGAAGTTACCGCCACCAGTGAAAATCGTCCTGACAAGCAAGCAATTGAAGCTATATTATCGGAGTTTACTGGTGAGATAGATCAAGTGCCCCCGCAGTTTTCTGCAATTAAAGTCAATGGACAACGTGCTTATGATCTGGCGCGGGAGGGCGAGAATGTCGAACTGGCCAGCCGTGTGATAACCGTGCACCGGTTGGCACTTGTGAAAATCGTTGATCGGGATCACGCAGTGTTTGAGGCAGAAACAGGCAAGGGCACTTATGTGCGTGCATTGGTGCGCGATATGGCAAAAATGTTAGGTACACAAGGCCATATAACCAGCCTGAGACGGATTTCAGTAGGCCCGTTTCATGAGCGCGATGCAGTCAGTATTGCTGATATCGAAGCCGCTGGTGAATTGATCGAAGCAGGAGTAGGTGTAACTGAGCAAATGTCTCGCGATACTCTTTTGGCTGGTCTGGAATTAGCTTTAAATGATATCCCTGCCGTCAGCCTTGATGGCCCACAAGTAATCCGCCTACGTCATGGGCAAGAAGCGATTGTTTCTCCGGCGCAAGCAAAAGGCCTGCGCGGTGATCATGTCGGAGGGTTGGATGCGGTTTTGACGACAATGCATGATGAACCGATAGCCATTTGTGAATTGGATGGTTTGAAACTTAAGCCTGTACGAGTGTTTAATCTCTAATCAAAAAGCAAAAAATGCGCTATCAGGAATTTGATAGCGCATTCAGTTCTTGTCAGTTTCAGGCTTTCTTCTTGGAACGACCAAAAAGCCAAACCGAAATTAAGCCTGCCAGCAATATTAAAAAAGATGCTGGTTCTGGAACATCTGTAGGGGGCGACCCATCTGGTGGCGGTCCACCTGGAGGTGGCCCATCGGGTGGTGGCCCATCCGGCGGCGGTCCAACTGGAGGAGGTCCGTCAGGAGGCGGTGTGCCAGGCGGCGGTCCAACTGGAGGAGGTCCGTCAGGAGGCGGTGTGCCAGGCGGCGGTCCAACTGGAGGAGGTCCGTCAGGAGGCGGTGTGCCGGGTGGCGGCCCAACTGGAGGAGGTCCGTCAGGAGGTGGTGTGCCGGGTGGCGGCCCAACTGGAGGAGGTCCGTCAGGAGGCGGTGTGCCGGGTGGCGGCCCAGCTGGAGGAGGTCCGTCAGGTGGTGGCCCACCAGGCGACGGAATATTGGTTGGCGGAAAATTTCCTACAAATGGATTAAAGAAGACCGGGTTATTTGGCGGGAATTCAGAGGAATCCCAGTTATGATCCGGTTCAGGATCCAGAGGTGCTGTGCTCACTTGCGGAACAGATTTTGAAAGTGGTTGGGGTGCCCGCCGCGTTACCGGTAAATCGCCTGGATTATAAGCAGCGATTCGCTTTGGAACGGGGCGGGCGCCTAAAAAGACCGGGTGGGTGTCCTTTTTGCGCCCTTACTTTCACCTTCGCCGCAGCATCCACAATTGACAACAACGTCATTGCGGATATCGCCTACAGCGCGAGCGAGCCATTCATTGAATTTATCTTCATTGGCAAAACCTTTCGATTCGGTCTTGCCGGTTTTATTGTTATCAAGTGCATTGGAGCCGACAATCGCACCGGCGATGATCAGAGATGCAATGATATTTGCAACGCCATTTCCCATTTAAGAACCTCACATGTGACCCATTTCGGCCAAAACCGGGTTTTTGTTCCCGTGTTGATATAGAATTATACCAATTTTCGTGCCAGCAGTGTGTAGAGGTACAATCTAAAGATTATAGTGTAGGGCTGGCAAGGTTCGTCCTGTGCCTTGTTTTTATTAGTAATTTTTAACAGTAACAGGGCAGTAGAGCCGAAAATATGACCACTTTTCATTAAGAAGGCTCTATAATCCGTGCTGAATTGACACAATTCTTGGCGAAGCCACCTCGTATTGTCATCACGGGCTACCAAACTGGCACGGACCATGATAGCATATTTCCAGTTGTAGAAGTATGAGGGAATGCGGGTAAGGCATGAAAACGGGTGATACCGGTCTGAACCTGATTAAGGGGTATGAGGGTTTGCGCATGGCGGCGCATTACGCGCCAAGTGAGCAATGGTCTGTCGGCTATGGGCATACTGGCTCAGCGCGCCACGGGATGAGTGTAACTGAATCTGACGCTGAGAGATTACTGCGTGATGACGTTGTGCCGATCGAAAAATTACTGGCTGAAACAGTCCGTGCACCTCTTAATCAGAATGAACATGATGCGCTTGTGTCCCTGATATTTAATATTGGTGAGGCGAACTGGAAGCGTTCTACCGCATTACGTAAATTGAACGAAGGCGACAAACTGGGTGCTGCGCAAGCATTTGAAATGTGGACGCGGGCGAAAGTTAATGGTGAGCTTGTTTCGCTTGATGGTTTAATTAGGCGTCGTGCTGCAGAGAAGTCCCTTTTCTTAATGCCCACAGATGCATCACTGGTTGTGCCAACGGCTGATGTGGCCCCTGCAAAAGAATGTGAACTGGAATTCGCCACTGACGATGAAGTAGCCATTGTACCGCTCGTTGATGTGGAAGAGGTCAAAGGGCAGCAAAAAAAAACCCTGTTACCGGAAGAAAAAGCAGCACGGTCGCGGGCGCTTTATGCTGCGACCCGCTCTTTATCCGGTGACCCTAGTAAAATGATTATTTCTAAAGCGGAAGAATATGCTGATATGGGCGTAACCATTGGCGCAGTTCTTACTGGGCTACTCGCCTTTGCAATGACCGCGCTTGGCGGTGTGCTCCTGCTCGGACAACAGTTTCCCGACATGGCTGCAAATATAGGTCTCAGTTACGAACGTATGGCGACTTTGTTTGAAAATCTTCCTATCTGGCTTGCCGCTATTGGTGCAGCAATGTGTTATTTCATCTTTTATATTCTGGTGAAACGCTCGGTGCGTCACGATCTCAAAAAACAACGTCATCGTGAAGTGGCGAGGTTGAGGGTTGCTGAGTAGGCTTTTTCTTTAATTTTTCTGGTCAATAATTGTGCAAGCATAATGTTTATGTCGCGCGTCTTCATTTGTATGAAAGTTGAGCTTTTATAGGCTTGTCTGACCGATGTAGAAATTCAAGCGCCCAATTGTTTTTGTATTGTTGTTAATTAAAATCTTGATAACAATAAAGTTGGAGAGAATATTAAAGATTCCGGCGAGCACTTGTCGGAGCAGGGTGAAGTTCCTTTACCGTAATGGAAGTCAGCAATATTCAACCATTGTTGTAAGGTGTTTTGTTGAAACTGGAGCTGGAGGGAGAGTGTATCCGTACCGATATCTATCATTATACCACGGTGAAAAATAATGTGGACGGCTATCCCGCCCCTTTCCCTCTCCTCTATAGTGTAAATGTTCTGCCTACTTCGTAGAGGTTGTGGAGTGTTATCAGCAGGGCACAGATCCGGGTAGCCTTCGCTATTTGTGGTGGCTGAGGGAGTCCGGATGGGTGGCCAATCAGGCGCTAGATGAGTGCTAATCCATCTGGTTATTATTACAAGATTGGCCGTTTCGCGCCGCTCCTCAATTTATTGTGGATGATTGAGGGCTTGCTGAATGCTGCGAGATCAAAGGCGTGTTGACGTAAATCGAAAATTCTTTCCACATCTTGTTGAACGTGGCTTTTCGTGACCTTTTTGAGGGCATAGATATGACCTCATGACGGTGCATCTTGTAAAACTGAGTGTGGGGACGGAGTCGATTGATGGGTTAGAAGCCTGGATCAAACGGCGTGTTTCGCACAATAAAAAATCCGGATTTGGGAAAGTCCATGACCATGTAACCCGTATGCACCCGCGCCGGGCTGAAGAAATATTGGATGGAGGGTCCATTTTCTGGGTGATCAAGGGGGTGGTGCTGTGCCGCCAGCGCGTGGTGGATATTCAAAAAGTCACTGGCAGTGATGGCATCGGGCGATCGGCTTTGTTGATGGACCCGCCGCTGATACGCACTGAGCCTCAGATTCGGCGTGCCTTTCAGGGTTGGCGCTATCTTGCCCCTGACGATGCCCCGGGGGACCTTGGCGAACAAATAGCCAGTAAGGCCCCTCCAGAGCTCCAATTGAAGCTTGCAGAGCTTGGACTGTTGTAAAAGTTTTTTGGAGATGGAAATTGCTGTCTAAACCTGTATATTGATATGGGGCAAATGAGCAGGGGCACTATGAACTTAGATGCTAAAAATACTGGAATTCTGGGTGGTCTTGTTGGGCTGATGGGGGCAATTGGCTTAGTGGCCATTGGCGAAAAAGGCGGCATTGGCTCTCTGGTTTCAGGTCCTGCTAGCATTGATGGTGAAGAGCAGTTTTGCCTGATCAGTGATGCGCCTTTCTTCAGAGATCTTGAAGCCGGATGCTACTCAAAGTCTGTTTTGCGCGAGCTTTATACCCGTGATTTGGTTAATGACCGGGGGGCGAACGTTGTGGTAACGATGTCTTCGCCTCCAGAAGCACCCGAAGCGTCGGATGATTGTAAAACCTGCTCAGATTACAACCGGATGCATAGGCTTGGCTGGTTTGCCCTTACAGGACGTGATCAACGTCGTGAGGAATTCTTCCGGCGGGCCTGCGGGATGCTGGATTATTTGGTGGATGCCAAAGAAGCACAACAGACATTTTTTACTGATAGTGGGCTTACTGCAGATGATATTGCCGCAATCCCGGATAAGTCCTTACTCAATCTCGGTAGAGGATATGCCCCAGCCTCTGAGGCGGGGAATGAACTAAAGCGCGAAAACCCTCAATCGAGCGGGTTGGGAAGCGCACAGGGCCCGGTATGGTCTATCGAAATTGGTGATGACTGGACCGTTTCCATACAGTCTCTAAGCCATGCAGATTTCGATGCAGACGGTATTGGCGATGTTCTGGTTTATATGCGAACAGGTCGACGCGACGGGCCTGCCTTTGATAGTGTTGTAGGGTACTTGCGCAAAGTCAGTGCGACTGCAGACGTAGAATTCGTGCAGAAATAATCTGAGCGATACAGGCTCGACAGTTGGTGGGTAAACCAGCTGGCTTTGGATAAACCAGAAGCGATATGTTGCGTTCGTGTCACAATTTTGAAATATAGTGGCGCGCTTCTCAGAAACAATGGTTGGCGCGCTACATTCATATTGACCTGCATAGCAGGTTATTGCTTTATAAGTTCAGAGCGCACGCAGAGGCGTTGGGGGCACTCGTTTCTGGGAAGAAACGCTAACAAAAAGACCCGCAGCGCGTATTACGCAGCAGCGGGTCTTTTTTTATTTAATCTCGATTTTTTATTACCCTCTAGGTTTCAATCCCCTTTAGTCAATTAGTCAAAATTTTAGCGCTTTTATTGAGTATCATGCCGTAAGGCCAATCTCTCGCAAGCGTTGCTTCAAGAATGCATCCGCAGTGATTTCAGTATATTTTGCACCTGTTCCGATACAGCTATCGATACAGCGTAACACTGCATCCGGGTGCGGGTGCATAAAGAATGGCATTGAATAACGAGATACGTTCGGCCCATCGGGATTAACGACACGGTGCGTGGTGGC
>CAZGVP010000107.1:0-8731 GCA_964529135.1 uncultured Caulobacterales bacterium
GTTAGGCGCACTAAAGGCCAGTATGAATATGGCGGGCACGGAGGGGATAACTTCCAACCCGCTATTCGATACCCTAGCCGATTGGGAAAGCCATCTCAAGCATGAAAATGCCGAACTGACTGATTTGACCGATCTGCTGAGAGCTACCGAATCGAATGCGGGATCACCCGTACCATCACCAGCGAAAGACCAGATTTTACCTGATAAAACGAACGACAGGCACTATGAAAACTCTTCTTCTACCAAGTCAAAGATATCATCCCGATCTGAGCCTTCAGGACCACGAGGGCCGTCACGATGAATAAATTAGACAGATCCTCAACCAGCAATCTGAGGAGCTTATTCGCCAGTGCCACAGATGAACTTTCCCCAGTGCCCAAAGCTGGTACAAGCGACGGGAAGGCTGCCACAAATCAGTCGGCAAAGTACCCGCGCATCACCTTGCGGCTATCAGAAAAAGAAAACGCACAGCTCCGAAATCTCGCTGCTGGGATCACTGTAAGCGCCTATGTCCGTGAATGTCTCTTTGGCAAGAAGGCAAATTTGCGTAAAGCCCGCCAGAGACATAAGCCTGTCGTTAACGAACAGGCTTTAGCGCGTGTTTTGGCAATGCTGGGCGAGACTCGAATGGCGAATAATCTCAACCAGCTGGCACACAGAGCCAATATGGGCGAGCTACAAATGACACCGCTGACATTGAGTCAGGTTGAAGAAGCCTACGCCAATATTCAGGCCATGCGGGCTGCGCTGATCAAAGCCATTGGGCTGATTGAAGCGTCCTGATCATATGATCTTGAAAGGCTCCCAACGCAGCGGTGCGGTTCAACTCGCCCAGCATTTGATGAATGGGTTGGAGAATGACCATATCTCTGTTCACGATATGCGTGGGTTCGTGTCTGACGACCTAGCGGGTGCGTTTAAAGAAATCGAGGCTATCTCGAAAGGCACGCGCTGCCGCCAGTATCTATTCTCGCTCAGCCTGAACCCGCCAGAATTGGAAAATGCCCCGCCGGAAGTTTTTGAAGCCGCAATCGAGAATATTGAAAAAAAGCTGGGACTGACCAATCAGCCTCGCGCCGTGATATTCCATGAAAAAAACGGTCGCAGGCACGCGCATTGTGTGTGGTCACGGATAGATGCAGCTCAGATGCGCAGCATCAATCTGCCGCATTTCAAGATGAAGCTGCAAGACATTGCCCGCGATCTGTATCGGACCCATGAATGGGATATGCCGGAAGGCTTCAAAGAAAAAGCAGCTCGTGATCCGCTGAATTATAAAAATGTGGAATCCGAACAAGCCAAGCGAGCAAAACGCGACCCAAAGACCGTCAAGGCGATCTTCCAGCGATGCTGGGCACAATCGGACTCAAGAGCCAGTTTTGCCCATGCTCTTGCTGAGCAAGGTTATATCTTAGCGAAAGGCGACCGCAGAGGCTTTGTTGCTGTGGATAGAAACCGCGAGATTTATTCTGTCTCGCGTTGGGCGGGTATTAAAACCAAAGAAGTACGTGCCCGATTGGGAGTACCAGACGGCCTGCCCCATGTTGATGAGGCATTACAGCATTTCGAAGCTAGAGCCAGTGCATCAAGTAATGATGCGTTAAAGAAATCCACTGATAAGCAACGAGATGATTTACTGGCCTTTACTGCCAAAAGGCTGAAATTGGTGAGTGAGCAGCGTAAGGTGCGTGACACCTTGGAACGGGCACAGCGCGCACAAATCCATAAGCTACGAAAATCATTCGAGGCTGCACCCTCCACTGGACTGATAGCCATTTGGCAACGTGTGACTGGCTATGAAGCGAAGCTGCACGAAGAGTTTAAATCGCAGCGTGATGCTCTCCAAGACACGCAGAAACAAGAAACACAACAACTCATCCAAGATCAGTTAAAGCAACGCCGCCTGTTGCAACAAGATTACTTGCAGTTTCAGCACCATCATGAATTGGCGGTACGCAGCCTGTGGCGCAAGTTAGGGTTGGCTGAATCAGAACCTGATCGTCGTCAAGATCAAGTCGCAACTCTATGTGTTTCCGATCCGACCCAGCCGTTAATAATCGCTGAAGAAAAAGATAAGTCTCTGGCGCAGCGGGTACGCAACCATCCACAAACGATATTGGAAATTATCAGCCGAAACAAAGAAGAATTTACCCGCAACGATATCGTGCGCGGTTTAGCTAAATTTATTGATAATCCGACAAAGCTGCATTTGGGAATCGAGCAGACACTCAAATCCAAAGACATAGTCGATATAAGTGCCACCGCCAAGAAACGCTATACCACCAAAGAGCTGTTGGATTTAAAAACCCAGCTTCAAAATCATGCGTTGAAAATGAGCGATACCCATCACGGCAACATTAATATTAGGTACATCACCGCTGCCATCAATATGCAAAACCAAAAACTGCAACGAACTGCTGGCGCAAGACTGAGTGATGAACAAGAACACGCGATAAAACATGTGCTTGGTGCTGAACAACTATCCTTGGTCACCGGTTATGCAGGTGCAGGCAAAAGCACGATGCTAGAAGCCGCGAGTGAAGCATGGCGACAAAGTGGCTATAACGTGATCGGTGCCGCCCTTTCTGGCAAAGCGGCTGATGGCTTGGAAAGTTCCTCTGGCATTCAAAGTCGCACGCTTGCTTCCCTAGAAAAAAGCTGGGAAGGCGGCTATAGCTTGCTGGGTAAAAATGACGTGCTGGTGATTGATGAAGCAGGCATGGTGGATTTGCGTCAAATGGCTCGGATTGTCACGGAAGTAAAGAATCGTGGCGCGAAGCTCGTACTGGTCGGTGATGCGGAGCAACTCCAGCCTATTGCAGCAGGTACGCCATTTAAAAATATGGCAGAGCTGGTAGCACCTGCCAAGCTTTCAGAAATCCGTCGCCAAACACAAGACTGGCAATGCAAAGCCTCCAAGCTGCTCGCCGAGAAAAAAGGCGATGAAGCATTGCGCCATTATCATGAGCGCGGTTTCATTAAAAGCGCATCAACGCGTGAAAGATCGATTGCATCTTTGGTCAAAGACTACATGGAGGATGTCATGCAATGCGGCATCGAAGGATCACGCATTGCGCTAGCCCATCGACGCAAAGATGTGCATTTAATCAATCAGTCGATTCGCAGCGCCTACGGTGAAACTGGATTGCTCGGTGAATCAACGAAAGTAAAAACAGACCATGGTCCGCGCGAGTTTGCCAGCGGAGATCGGATAGTTCTGACCAAAAATGACCGAGATTTAGAGGTGCGAAACGGTATGCTTGGTACGGTCACAGGCATTGACGGCGACAATCTTGTGATCACCCTGGATGGCAAAGAAGGTCGTTCCATCACGCTCAATCCTGATAGTTATTCATCGATTGAGCATGGCTACGCCACGACGATTCACAAAAGCCAAGGCGCGACGGTGGATAGAAGCTTTGTGCTCGCCTCTAAATCAATGGACCGTCATTTGACCTATGTCGCCATGACCCGTCACCGATATAAATCCATATTTTACTTCGACAAACAATCAGAACCACGTTTCAAAACACATGCGTGGCGAAGAGAAGTAACTAAGCAGCGGAGCCCATTGCTGAATAGAAATTGAATTGTCCTGCCTAGATTCAAATTTCAAAATACCGAACCAACATGCTAACTATAATTCAATTCTCAGAGATAGTTCACCAGATATGATAAATCTATCAAAAGACCAAGGCACAGGAGCACTCCCAGGTTCAGCACCTATGACAATTCCTATGTCAGCTGTAGCCTGAGCGTACTTTGCACGTGCGGTAAGGATCAGTTCGCAAAAGCTATATCCTTGGTTCGCCGTATTTTCTGCAAATTGAGGAATTGCTGCAAGAATTTGAGAGGAACTAAACTGCGTTTCCATAGTTCCACCCAATAGCCGTCCGTCAGTTATTAAAGCAGTTGGCAAACCTAACGCCTGAGAAGGATCAAATTTATAGATTAAATCCTGAACTGTGCCATTGGTAGATCCACACGAAGCTGATTCTGCGACAACAACTACTGTGTCTGACTCCAGTGAATCTGTTGTAGGTGAATAGGAGAAACTTACATTTACATTAGTTACCTCAGCCACATCAATCATGGTTGCGTCGCTAGCCATTGTAAAATCTAACAACGGGCTATATTCTACGCGCCATAATGATGCTTGATCGCCATTGCGAATATAGGACAGCCCTACACCCAATTCTTGTGAGGGTTCAAATGCGCCGTAATATCTTAAGTCTCCTTGGTCAGTGACGGCTACCTTTTCAAGTCCAATAATCTCTACTTGATCAGAACCAAGGCTAAGTATTCCGCCCGCGTTTCCACCAATGAAACGTTCTTCATCTTCTGCGATCACAACAAATTCAGTCTCAACGTAGCCGCTTCGACTTGAAGGGCTAAAATGAATAGCTCCGGGCGCATTAAAAGCACCGAAGGATAATTCGCTTGTGGACTTGACGCTTGAGTCACTACAGGAAATCAAAAATCCTGCTGATGCGCATAATAGAGCAACAGCCAGATTATTTGTGCTAAACACTAAGATTCGGAATTCCTCACATAATCGCTGCAAGCACGCTGCTTGCTTGAGGGGATACTGGAAAACTTGGCAATGAGGTAAGTCCATCATCTGTTAGTGGTAAATCTTGAATGTCAGGTAAATGCAAATATCGACCCATATCAAACACACCATTAGCATTAAATACATTTTTTATGGCTTCGAACTCTAAATTCGCTAGTTACGAACGCTTACCGCCGTCTCTTTATTGATTGCCATTTCTGATTCAAAAGATCGCTTTTAGATTTCCCAAGGCAAAACCGCCCGAAGCTTTTCGGGCGATTTTTCTGATAGTTATTTAGGCATACAGCTTCTTCACGGCTTTCCAGCTATCCATCGCGTGGATGCCACCCTGCTTGGTATAAGCCTTCATCGGGAATTGCAGGTAGCGCGGAAGCCAGTTCGGTTTATCGCCCTCTTGCTTGGACTCTACATGGTTAGCAATCACCGCCTTTTGCGCTTTGGCGGTTTGCGATATCCGCGCATCGGCAACAGATTTGCCAGCGACTTCTTTTAGGATGGCATTGATAACTTGCTTATCACGCAAGAGCGAGAAACAACATTCATCTGCTTGCCAATACTCACTCATATCTACGACAAGCATATGTCCCAGCGCATCGACTGTAGTTGTATCACAAACAAGGCTTTCGGCGACGATAAACGTCAGTATGCGTGATACCTCGCCATCATTGAGGCGTAGCAGTTTCGTGAAAATCTCATGCACGTCATACCGCGAGTGACCATCAGATTTGCGCAGTGTGAGAGGTTCGTCCTCTACTGCATCAAGCCCCAATAATCCACGAACATGATTGCGCTCGGCTTCAAATATCGGTTGCGCTTTGTTGCTGGATAGCGAGTCTTTGATTTTTTCACTATTGGCACGCTGGGGATCAGCATGGACAGACCAGAGCGGTGAACCCGCAATCATCTGCGCCACTGCCAATCGGACTGCAAATTTGGTATGCCCTAGAAGAGACGTTCTGACAGCACTATGCTTGTGCAGTGCCAGATAATTCTGCATAGCTTGAGTCAGTTCTGGCTTGCTCGCTTTTACTTCATTGCCATTTTCAGCGTCCTGCGTTTTATCACGCCGTTTGATTTCTTGTCGTGAAAGCAAACCTTCATAGCAGGTGACTTCCCCATCATGGGATGTGGCGATATAAATTTTTCCACCGTCTTCGATAGTGGTATCGACATACTCATAGGACGGAAAATGCTCACCAACATCCAGCACAATGACATCTGACCAGCCATCGGCAAGATATTGGTCTTTTAGCTTTGCAATCGCTTGATTTTGCAATGACCAGAATTTTTCAGGCGCATCAAAATACTGCTCATCACCGAATAAGTCGGTAATGATATTGCCGTCATAACTCTCAATATCAAACAAGGCATTGGTGGTGGGGATATTCACGCCACCAAACAGCCAGTTTTTTAGGCTATATCCGTGTGGGGCGTATTCGTCGTCGCTATAAAATAAAGCCAGCCACGCCTTTTGCTGTGTCTTGGTCGCCATCGTGAGCAAACGAACGGTTTCGCCACTGATATCGCCTTTCTGATAGACATTCAATATAGGCGTTATCAGATTAGCTATCGCCAAACGCTGTTTGATAAGGCGTTCCGTCACCCCGAACTGACTGGCAATATCCGAAATGGAAAGTCCTGATTTCACCAATTTGGCAAACGCCTTATATTGGTCAATCTCATCCATCGGTAAGCGAGCGATGTTTTCAGCGAGCGAAGCTTCTAGGGCTTTGACATCATCACCATCTTTCATCACAAGGCACGGGACGGGGTCGTTGATACCTTCTTCGGCTAGCTTGTGCAGAGCATGATATCGGCGTTGCCCTGCCACTACCTCATAGCCTTCACAATTTGGGCGTACCAATAGGGGCTGTATCAGTCCTATTGAGCGAATGCTCGGCACGAGGTCGCTGGTCTTGGTTTTGTTCTTTTTACGAACGTTGAGTGTGGTTGTTTTTAAGTCTTCTAGTTTCAGTTGTTGTAATTGCATGATTTCCTCCTTGAAATCTTGATTTATGTTTTATCGGCGTGACCATCACACCCGCAAACCCCCGCTATCCTTGCAGGGGCTTTCAGCTGGGATGGGCTACGTACAGCGATAAATGACGTTTTTGCCTGCAAGGATAAACTCGCTGTAGTCCATACCCAAATCCCGCGCAATCGCGTCATAGTCGATATAATTTTCAATAGGCTTAGGAATATCGCCGAACAAGCCTTCATCAATGAACTCAATCGCCAATTCACGCATGGTCATATCGAAGTAAATATCAACTTCCAAATCATCGACATTATCGCTATCTAAATCGAAGGCTTCGCCATTCTCACCAACGCCAATAATAAACTTGGCTTTTTCAATATCGTCCCATTCGTCAATCAATTCCAAAAAACGAAATAGATTTCCTTGGTGTAATCGCGTGGCTTCGGCAAGCTGTGCATCTATCTGCTCGCCGTCAATGAACTGGATTTCAAATTCTTCTACCGCTGTACCGTTACTGCGCTTGGTCGTTGGAACAAGTTTTGTGTATTCTTCTTCGCTACGGAAATAAAAACCCTCCGCTCCGATATCGTAAGGCTGTGCGTATAAAATAGTGGTCATGATGCTCTCTTCCTTTCATGTCTGGGTTAAACCAAACGCGAAGGCTTTTTTCTTCTTCACCATCGCGCCTGAACCCTTGCCAAGCGGCGAGCGACCAAAAGAAAAACGACATCAATGCGCGAACGAATAAAATGAGCGAGCACCACTCACTTGGGCGTTCGATCAAACGCCGGAGATTTGTCCATTATTTATGTGGGGGACCGTTTAGATTTTCACGGTGAGCGTGACGTTAGGAACAGCGAGCCGACGAAACTCTTACGGGAAGAAATAATTGACACACAGCAGCGCGTCTTCGGCTTTGATATAAGCTGGGGATAGGGTTTTAAAGCGTGCCTTGTCGTTACAATTGAGATGTGGCAATAATATTGTGCATGTGAGAGAGTTACCTTGACCCTATGCTGCAATTGATAGGTCAACGAATATACTAAGCGTAAAATACTTGGTAGACAGCTTACAAACTGTCCGCATAGTGATCATTATAAATTTGAATAAGCTCAAATTCTTGTAAAGCATAAAAATCATGCTCTTTCAAATTTGTCACATTTCGCTTAACAAATTCGTATTTTGGTCTGTTTGAATGTACCGCTACAGGTTTATATTCTTGTGGTTCTTGGCAAAATATAATATTTGATGAATCACTGCCTAGATCTCCAGCTTCTTGCCAATCTGTTGGATCAAATTCTAATTCTATCGAAATATCAGCTGCAATCATTAATTCTCGAAGCTTTGTCTTGGGATCACTCTCAAGCTTATCGTAATTGTACAGAATCAATTTATTTTTGGTATCCGTTATTTGTTTAGACAGTTTTTTCGCTTGGATTGTTGAGAGGATGAATCTCTCTAAAAGTGCGTCTCGATTTACCAGTCCGTCCCAATTTTGATACCATGAACTAAGAGATTCGGCAGGAAAGCGCTCCATCCAGATCCCAATAATTTTACCAGTTGGATAAACGTCTAGGAGTTCTTCGATCGGATTCCATACAGATTCATACCTAGTAAAAGGACCGTACATTTCTTTACAAAATAGTTTCTGATAATCAAAAATACCATTTGGAATTGGACTGGATCCATTTATGAGTGTATTTCTCAACCATGACTTGAATGGTTGAAAGTGTGCTGGGATGCCAGCAGTACCAATAGCATTAGTTAAAGCGGTGGACCCAACCCTGCATCTACCAAACCCAACAATGATAGTTGGGAGTAATTTCGGAGAGTAAGAGGAAATTTCAGATATAAATTGCTGTCTTACATGGGATTTCAACTGAGAAAACCCTGAATGTGCCGACTTTATGAATTCACCATCAATCATAATTGGATCGATATTGAACTGCTCTGAGAGAGCATAATCAACTCGGTCTCTCATCTCGATTAAAATATTTGACATAGAAATTTTGTAGTACGACCAAGATACGGTAGATTATCATACAATTTTTTGGCCTTATTACTAAAAAAACCAAATTCCCTAACATAGTCATGCATCCAATAGTAATGCTGCAACAGCGGGGTACGCTTTAAATAGAATGCAAAATTGAAACTTCGCTAGTATATTATGTTTATACCAA
>CAZGVP010000108.1:0-8671 GCA_964529135.1 uncultured Caulobacterales bacterium
CCCCACGCAGTAAACTTCTCTCCGCCAAAAACGTTAAGCTTCAACGAACCCAAAGTCAAATAATATTAACCATAAGTAAGTTTATGATGATGGGGCATCTCGATTTGCAAATATAACGAATTTTTATTCTGTATAAAAATTATAAATAAAACAATTCAGGCCACAGTTCAGGTCCAGTTCAATCTCGTGGATATGATTGAGATCATAAAAAATCCAAAAACAGTCTTTTTGCGATTGATTTGCATTTGCGTTTGATTTAAATCGCAAATGAGAATGATTATCATAATAGGATATGTTTATGTTTTACCAATCGAAAACAGCTCTACTGGCCATTTTGATGGCCGGAGCAACCCTTAACCCGGCTGTATTTGCTGAGATTTCTGAAGTCGAAGATGAAATTATCGTAAAGGGGCGTTTTCTTTCTTTGGATAAACTCAACGCCGTAAAAACACCAACCCCAATAATTGATATCCCTCAGAGTTTAGCGATTATTGACGCAGACCAGATTTTGGATCAGGCTTTTACTAATATTGGCGATATCACGCGCTTTTCCCCCGGTCTTTCAGTTAGCCAGGGCGAGGGGCACCGGGATGCGATTATTATTCGTGGGAATCAGACAACGGCGGACTTTTTCATTGATGGTTTGCGTGATGATGTTCAATATTTCCGACCTTTGTATAATCTTGAGCAAGTTGAGATCTTGCGTGGTGCCAATGCGCTTTTGTTTGGCCGTGGCGGTGGTGGTGGCGTCATCAATCGCGTGACCAAGCGTCCTGAGTTTGGGGAAAATTTCTCTGGCTATGCTGCCTCTATAGATAGTTTCGGGGCTTATAGTTATAGTGGTGATCTTAATTATGCTTTGGGTGGCCGAGCCGCATTACGCATCAATGGTTTTTATGAGGCGCTTAATAATCACCGAGATTTTTTTGATGGTGAACGATTTGCGATCAATCCAACATTGGCATTCGAAACAACCCCGGACACAAATATACTTTTATCTTATGAATATGTGGATGATGACCGTGTTGTTGACAGGGGGGTTCCTTCTGTGCCCATAGCAAACGGCCCAGATGTCCCATTAGAAGGGTTTGATAATACATTCTTTGGGTCGCCTGATCAAAATTTTACTACCCTTCAAGCGCATATTCTACGTGGGCATGTTGACCATACATTCTCTGAAATCTTGCGCGGTAATGTTACTATTCAATATGCAGATTATGATAAAGCATACCAAAACCTGTTTGCTGCTGGGTTTCGTCCAGATCCTGCAAATTCAGGTGATCTGGTCACTCTTGATGGTTACCGCGATACAACTGAGCGGCAAAACCTGATCATACAAGGGAACTTGATTGGTGAATTTGAAACCGGACCCTTCCTCCATACACTGTTAGTGGGGGTTGAGTATGGAGATCAAGATACGACGAATGCACGCCTTGATAATCTTTTTGATAGCAATAATGACGGCCTCTTCGATGATGCACTGGAAGTGGGTGGTGTTGTTGATGATGACAGAGCGGAGTTTTTATTTTCTGATCCGCTAAACATACCTACATTTTCTTTTTCTGATCTCAATCGAAATCGATCATCCCAAGTCGCATTTACATCAGTATACGCGCAAGATCAGCTTGATGTTACGAACTGGTTAAAAGTTGTTGTTGGTTTGCGCTATGACCGTTTTGATATTGAAGTTACTGATTTTATTGAGGTCAGTGATGGTGATGTTGATGGTAATGATGGCTTTCTCACTCGCGTTGATGAGGAAATATCTCCCCGATTTGGTCTTATCCTAAAGCCAGCGGAAACTGTTTCTTTCTATGCAAGTTTTAGCGAAAGCTTCTTGCCGCGTTCAGGGGATCAGTTCCTGACCTTAAATCTAACCAATGAAGCATTAGAGCCGCAGTTTTTTGAAAATATAGAAATTGGCGCAAAGTGGGATATTACCTCCGAGCTCAATTTGTCCGCGGCTTTGTTTAGGCTTGATCGTGAGAGTGTTACGACGGTCGATCCACTGGATGTTGGTAATGCGATTATTCTACCGGGTGTTGTTACTGAAGGATTCGAAATCCAGCTTTCGGGCACCATAACCGACTGGTG
Organism: uncultured Caulobacterales bacterium; assembly: GCA_964529135.1. GTDB lineage: Bacteria > Pseudomonadota > Alphaproteobacteria > Caulobacterales > Parvularculaceae > CALLPQ01. The sequence goes on from CAZGVP010000108.1 coordinate 2,095, forward strand.
GACATTCAATACCGGATTTACCTATCTGGACGGTGTAGTTGATGGAGGGAGCCTTGATGGTAACAAAACACGCCAAACGCCTGAAAACATGTTCTCTATCTGGAACCAGTTCCAAGCGACAGATAAGCTGGGTTTGGCGATAGGGCTTACCAATCAGGCATCTTCCTTTGCGCGCGAAGACAATAATGTTGAAGTGCCAGGGTTTACCCGTTTAGATGCAGCAATTTATTATGATCTGAGTGATGCGTTTCGTTTACAGGTTAATCTGGAGAATTTGACTAATACTGATTACTTTCCAGATGCGCACAGCAATGACAATATTTCTACCGGTGAACCGATTAATGCACGCTTCACAGTTAGTGGCCGTTTCTAGGGCTTGTGTCTCGAGCTATGCCTGATGTTTTTCCAGTGTTAGTAGTATATGGTCGCTTTTTTTGGCCGTAAATCATTTGTCTTGTGGCTTGAATTTTCACGAAAATCGACGAATTGAGTTCTGTGTGTGCTCAAATTATACAATTGCCCGTTGTTTGAAGCCCTTATCTCTGCAATTATCATGGTGGGTATCTGTATTTATTTTTCTAGACAAATTTGGGGCATTCCATGAAACTACGTCATACTCTTCTATCCGCCTTAGCGGCAACGGTACTCACATCGTGTACAACTGTTCCACAAACGATCACAGCGAATTCTTTGTTGGAGCAATCATTCAAAATGAGAGACGCGCAGTCTTTTGACGTTGCAGCCTTTTTCGAACAGATGCCGGAATGGATGGATGTGTCTTTTGCAGAGTCATCTTTTGATTCACAATCCGGTGCTATGGTGATTAGTGATCTTTTCCTTTCACCAAAGAAAATTCCACAGATTGGTATACGAATTGACCGTGCTGATATTTGGGGGGGCGATCCGCAAATGTTGGAATCCGTAATGTCGGGAACCGCGCTGGGTGAGTTGGGACAGATTTTTGATCGGGCATCGTTCCGGGGAATTAAGTCTGTAGGGTTGCAAGCACCAGATAGCGGTGAAAGTGTATCAATGAAGATTGATGTTATGGTCTTTGATAGCTTGTCGGCGAAAAGTTTTTCTTTATCTCCAGTTGAGGGAGAGCCTGAATTTTCTGGAACCATAAGGACCCTCGCCGCTATTGTGGGGTCTTATGCCTTTGATGGTGCTGCGTATTCCAATTTGAAACTATCAGCTAAAGATAATGGTGGATCTGAAGTGCTGCTGAATGTGGCTCAAGGGTTTGTAAGGGGGTATGATAGGGGAGCTACTGAGTATCAACGTATGGAAGGCTTTTCCATGACGTCGACATCACCAAATGGTAATCTGGTGAGAGAGATTGCACTAAGGGTTGAGGAAAAACTGAAAAAACAACGCCCGGAAGATAAAATTCTGCAGCCATGGATGCGCGAAGAATTAAACAAAGTGCTTGAAAATCCTATTGCTTTCATTGCCTATAATTCTGGTGCCTATATTGAGAAAACAGAATATGATCTTGTTGAAGTTAGTAATGCCGATGTATCAGGCGCTGTAAAATGGTTGGCTAATTGGCAATTGCCGCCAATTACCGAAACCAACTTGCTCGATTTCGGTGCGATTACCGTTCTAGGCAATCGGGTAAGCTGGAATGGCGTACCAGTTTTCTCAATCGCTCGTTCAGAGATATCAGCTTCCGACTTTTACTGGTTGATCCCCTCTAATTATCAACAACGCGATAGCGGTATCAATGTGAATCTCATGGAGCTTATTGATCAATCTGCGCGTCGTGCAAATTTTGGCGTCACCCCCGAAACAGGTAGTCAGGAATTGTTGCAAGCCAAGCAGGCCATTACTGCACTCGGTTTAGAACAGATCAGCGGTGAAGGAGGAGGCCGCTGGAATTGGAACGGCGAGACCGGTTCGTTAAAAGTTGGCTCATCATTTAACTTAATTGACCTGGCTTCCAGTGCCGGCGGTCTTGATCTTGGGGGGCCATCCTTAATTGAATGGGATCAACTTGTCCGCAGTGGGGCAGCTCAAGATGTAATTCAGGAACGTATTTCTCTTGGGAGCTTAAATTTCTCGATAACTGATGATCAGTTGTTAGATAAGGTTTATGCTTTAGCTGCAACACAGATGGGGGGAGGGGGCGGAGATGATTTACGTCAATCACTTCCCGCAATGGTGAGGCTATCTAGTGGTCAATTTGGTCAGATGAACCAACGTATTCCGGGGTATCTTGATGCTATTGCGAATTTCCTTGGTGGTAGTGGAACACTGACAGTTAATATGGCGCCTGCAACTCCAGTTAATCTGAAAACTCTACGGGCCGCTATAGAGACCGAACCACAAACTTTGCCAGATATCGTGAACTTAACGATTGATCATAGGCCATAAGGATTAGGGTTTGCGACTACCTTGCAAAACTATACTGGCGGCTCCCGACTGTCTTTTGATGGTTGGGACCTGCCTCTTATTATGGACCTTTGATGCGCAATAGCTTACGTGCTTGCGAATGTTTTTCATGCAAGTGTGTATTCAATAGTTAAGGCGACGATATGGTTAAATCTGATCAACAGGAAAAAGAGAAAACCAAACCTGAGCCTATTCGCCCGCTTGAACATTTAAATGGTGCGATGCCATCAGCCCCGGACTGGTTTGTCAAGGCGATAAAGACTGACCACGAAAATGGTTCGGTGATTGTTTCAGGTGCCAAGATTGCTTTTTCAGCATGGGGCAAAAAGGGGAAACCTGGCTTGTTACTGGTTCATGGAGGGCGTGCACACAGACATTGGTGGCATCCATTTGCGCCGATGTTGGCAGATCAATATCGAGTGGCTGCAATTGATTTATCCGGGTTGGGAGATTCAGACAGGCGTGAACGTTATTCACTGAAATGTCATGCGGACGAAATTTTTGCTGTTTGTGAAGCTGCCAATTTGAACGGTCCAGTCAGGCCATTAGTTATTGGGCACAGTTTTGGCGGGTGGGCAACCCTTGGAGCTGTGGAAATGGCAGGTGAAAAACTGGGGGGAGCTGTTGTGATCGATTCACCATTCGGTGTCCCGGACCCTGATGAGGGATATACGATCAAGATGAGTAATGATGAAAAAACCAAGGTGCAGAATAATCGGATTTATGAAAAAATTGAAGACCCAATCAGTCGCTTCCGTTTATTACCGAGCCAGCCGGGTAATGAGCATTACCTGCTTGATTATATTGCCCGTAATGGATTGAAAGAAGTCTCAGACGAAGAAACAGGTGAGACCGGTTGGAGTTGGAAATTCGATCCTGCTCATGGGCGTAATTTTGATATCCATTTTGATCGAGACCTGTTTCTTGTGGCGCGTTGCCCGCTTGCGTTTATTTATGGAGAGAAGTCCAGATTTGTGAGTGGAGATGGATTTGATCATTTGCGTAAACAAGCAAAAGGGCGCTCGCCTTTTATTATGATACCTGAAGGGCATCATCATCTAATGATGGATCAGCCTTTGGCCTTTATTACAGCATTGCGTTCTTTACTGACAAGTTGGCCCGTAAGAGTTGGTTTTTAGCGGTAGTATATGAGCTAATGAAAATCATAGAATTTTCAGATGTTTCTATGGTTTATACATTCTTAATTCCATTTATTAAATTAAAGTGCATAACGAGAACGATTAAATTTTAACAATAGCAGAACTATTTCTCTAAATTTTTTAGTTTAAATTTGCGCATCTATAATGTGGTGCGAAATATGAAACGTGTATTGTTTAGTCTTTTACTGTTATGGTGGTGCAGTATTTTAGAGATACCCTTATCGATTGCTCAGGGTGTGCCATCAGTGGAAAATTCATTTGAAGAAATCTATTCTAGTGATGCATTCTTGAAATTACCCTTTCCAGAACGCCTTGCTATTGTTGATGGACATTTTGCGCTGCTACCAATCGATGCTAGCGATAGAGAATGGGCACAAATAGCTCGCCAGAAATTACACATCTTGGCCAGGCTGGGTGATTTTGAAAAATCAAAAAATTTCCTTGATGAGCATTTGGATAGATTAATTATTGGGCTTGAAGGTTATGAAGGGTACGCCCTTATGCTGTACCATGGGGGTTTTGTTTATGCATATACTGGCGAAATGGAAAAAAGCCTTGAGTTGATCGAACGCCTAAAGAAAATCAGTGATTTTGAAGCTAACTATACTTACCAACAATATGTAGATACGCTTCTGGTTGCCCTACATACGCAGTCAGGCAATGCAATTCTTGCTGCAGATATTCTTATTGAAAATCTCGAAGATGGCTCAGCAGCTAAATTGCCTCCATTAGACAGGCTTAAAGTGACCGTGAATACTATTTACGCCCTCATAGAGGGGGGTGATTTTGTGCGGGCCGAAAAATATCTGAGACTTTCTGATGAGGAATTTAAGCAAGCTTCTGAGCAAAATCTAATTTCAGAATTTCAGCTTAATCAGCTTAAAACCCATATTCACAGTAATACTTCGACTTATCTTATCAAGCAAAAAAGGTATAATGAAATTGGAATATTCCTGTCTGATTTTGAGCAAAAGGCTAATGAGATAGGGGCGCCAGTTTTGATAGCACAAGCCATGTATGCGAAAGCCGCATTTGCGCTTGGGAAAAGTGATCTTAAAACAGCCAGGGAAAATATTAATCAGTCAATTACAATAGTTGAAAAGCTCGGCATTAATGATGTTTTGATAAACCTTTATGATATACAGGCTGAAATATTCTCCAGTGCCGGAGAATTCGAAAATGCATTTGCCTCATATGAATCTCAAAAGCTAATTGTAACGTCGATGAATAGACAACAATCACGCGCACGTGCTGATTTTCTACAAGCAAGACTTCTTTTGCAGGAACAAAATGCTAGAATAGAACGTTTGGAAAGCGAGAATAGGTCCGCAGAACTTTTAGTGGCGCGCGATAGGTTTGTTGTTATGTTTTCTCTCATCGCTTTACTGTCGGTGGGTATGTTTGCTCTAGGCCTATTTCGATCCAGGCTTAGATTGAAAACTTATTCCAGCGAATTAGAATTAAGTGAGAAAAAAGCAAAAGCTGCGACACTGGCAAAGTCAGCTTTTTTGGCAAATATGAGTCATGAAATTCGTACGCCCCTCAACGGATTAATGGGAATGACGCAAATTCTATCTGAGAAAGACCTATCGCCTGAATTAAAAAAGTGTGTTGATATTATAACCTCATCAAGTGTTTCATTAATGGCAATTGTAAATGATGTGCTCGATATATCAAAAATTGAAGCTGGAAAAATGACGATTGAGTATATTCCAACCGATATTCGAAATTTACTCGACCAAATGCATCACATTTGGAATACGAAAGCCGAAGAAAAACAGATCGGTCTTGATTTTTCTGTTTCTGATGAGGTGCCAAATATTCTTGAGTGTGATCCGGTTAGATTGCGCCAATGCATTTCGAACCTGGTTTCCAATGCGATTAAATTTACTGAAATAGGGGAGGTACATCTTAATATAGATGTAGATGAAGAGGAGACAGGTGAGCAGTATCTGATGATCGTTGTTAGAGATACTGGAATCGGCATTTCATCTGATGTTAGTGAGCGATTGTTTTCTTCATTTGAGCAAGGAGATACCTCAACGACCCGCCGTTTTGGCGGTACGGGACTTGGGTTGGCGATTACATCAGAGCTGGCAGAGTTGATGGGCGGTGATATCTGCGTTCAGAGTAAGTTGGGCGATGGAGCTGAATTTTTATTGCGGGTTCCGTTGGTGGAGCAATCAAAGGAAAATGTTGTGTTAATGGCAGATCATACGTCTAGGGATTTACCATTAAAAAATATTATGTCAGGGGAATCGATAACTATTCTTATAGTCGATGATAACCCGGTTAACCGGTTAGTGGCTAAAGCTTTTGTTGAAAAACCAGGCGTCCTTGTTATTGAGGCTGAAAATGGCAAGCTCGCATTGGAAAGGCTTTACGATACCAGTGCCATTGATCTTGTGCTTTTGGATATGCATATGCCGGTAATGGCTGGCCCGGAGACAATCCGTAGAATACGTGAATCCGGTGAAAAATGGGATTGTGTACCCGTAATTACCCTCACTGCCGATGCTATGCAGGGTGATAGAGCAAAATATATTGCATTGGGGACAAATGGTTACGTAGCAAAACCACTTATCAGGTCTGAGCTGGAAGGAGAGATCCAGCGTGTTATGACTGAAATTTCAGCTAAAAATTGTGCTCGTTTCAATGACAAAGAGCTGTCAATAACAGCGAGTTGGTAGTCTCTGGCTAGAATGCCCCGGTTTTGATGCCTGGCTTGAATTGTTGTCTACTATTTAAGGGTTTGGGGAACCAAGGTCATTAGCTATGATCGTTACTGGTTCATAGCCGGTGGTCTTAAGGTGTGTGCGATTTTTCAGCGCGACTAACCTGATCTCAGCACAATCAGCGCGAAAAAATCGCTATTGTGAAGACTATCGACTTGCTCACAAAGCTAAATTCCTCCAGATAATCATATGAATACAATCAGCTCCCCCAAATTATACGCGACGTATGAAATTCAGGGTCAGAAAATCGGGAATATGTGATGAGCATTGAAATTGTTAACTCACTTC
>CAZGVP010000109.1:0-8643 GCA_964529135.1 uncultured Caulobacterales bacterium
TATGTCCAGTTTTTGTATTCTCAACATTTGCATTGGCCCCGAAACAAATGATGAGCGAGACTACGACCCCCGAAAATGCCCGGACACAAGCCGTTAGAGCGCCAGTAGTCTGGGCACCCGTAAATGCGCTTTCAACAGTTAATTTGTTCACCAATAATACCCTTCAGATATGAATTTACCCCTCGAGAAAAATAGCGGGAATTCAGCGCCAAAGTCAAATGCAGCCTGCATTGCGCTATGCTTACTAAAGTAAAATTCCACCACAAAGTTTGCACTGCAATATCACCGGTCTATTTTCTACGCATTTCCGAGTAATATATACAGATAACGCACGCCCACTCACCAACCACAATACGAATCGAAGTAAACTTCCACAGGGTTGCGAATAAGTATATATAATATCATCACGACACATCACCATCTTCAGCTTTTATCAACTCCCCTGGAGGCCCTATGCTAAAAACTATTTCCCAAATTATTATTGCGGGCTTTCTATTCCTGATCACGGCCTGTTCTTCAGTTGTGACCCCGAATATCAAACAGGAAACTGCTGCCTTGCGGGCCGGTGCGTATAAACTAGATGAAGCTCATGCTGCAATTCTTTTTCGCATCAACCATCTTGGTTATTCTACTTATCTGGGGCGTTTCGAAAAATTTTCCGCGAGCCTGGATTTTGATGAAGCGGACCCTACAACTGCTCGGGTTTCAGCTATCATCGACATGACCAGTCTTGATATCGCAAATGATGAGTTCGCACAAACACTGACAGGTCCAGACTGGTTTGACGCCGAACAATTTCCACAAGCCGTATTTAACAGTACCGCAATCGCCATTACTGGCGACAATACTGGCACCCTCACTGGCGACTTTACGCTCCATGGCGTTACAAAACCTGTAACCCTGGAAGTTAGCTTTAACGGTGGCGCACGCGATCTATTACGAAGCGCGTATGTGGTTGGCTTTTCCGCAAAAGGCACAATTGATCGTACAGATTTTGGTGTATCGCGGTTTACTGGTGTTATTACCGATGAAGTCTCAATTGAGATCGAAGCTGAATTTATTCGTCAATAACGTTAATCAGCATTCCAGGAAGGCGGAAGATCAAAACCTAACGCTTTCAAACGCTCACACTGGTCCGCACAAAAATCACGAACAGCATCCTGAAAAATCACAGGGGCGGGTAAATTTGTGGAAGGATTAACCTGTTTGGTCAGTCGATTCTCTTTATAGGTTCCAGCACTCACCCCTAAAAACTCTTCAATATCACGCAGGCTCTCTAAAGGGCGATTACGAAAATCTTCAAAAAAATAGAATCGCATTTGATTTTCATCTAGAATATTGCGTAATTTTTCAACTGTCCCGGCATAATCAGTATGCGTAAAAAAGGATGGATTAGCCAAAAATTCAGCGATTTTCTCCGGTGTTATCACCTGAAGCTCCTCCGCACGCCCGTTATATTGGTGCTGAAATTTGAAGTGTGACCAAAGGCGCTTTGCAGGATGGCGCATTGTATAGATGGCCCGCACCGTAGGAAACAACGAGCAAACATGGTCCCAGCCTGCAACATCGAGCGTAGCATAGAGATTACTGAAATCCGCAACATACCGTGCCTTGACCTTTGCAGGTCGGCGCATTTCATACAAGCTCATATACCATTCGTCAGAGACTTGCGGGGCCAAATACATATTGGAATACCACGCAAGATTACCCCTCACATGCGGATTCACGCGGTCTGCTTTCAAATTGCGGACAACTTGTTGATACCGATCCAAACGCCCCCCCATGGACATATAGTTTTTTCCCTGCGGGTCAGCAAAGTAATGAACTTCCTTCTCAGGGCAGAAGTGAATGTCTGGATGCGGAGCCAATTGTTGATGTAGCCATGTTGTGCCGGCTTTCATGGCGCCAATGCTAAGGAAAAGACATTCAGTCTTCATTTGAAGCTCTTTTCACACTTGAAGAAACGCTACGGCTTCACACCGTAGTATCAACACTAGCATCATCCGCCTGCGGATCACCATTATCGCCAGCATCACCCAGTGAAACAGTAACCATTGCAGCACGCAATACACGGTCACCAATTGTGAACCCTGGTTGCGCCACATCAACCACATGCCCTACGGCAATTCCATTTCCTGGCACTTGAGCCACGGCCTGATGCAAATTCGGATCAAACCGCTCACCAACAGGAAACACCCGATTAATATTAAATCGTTGCAAAACAGACAGAAGCTCTTTTTCTGTCATACGCAAACCCGTCAGCAAGCTATCCAGCATATCGGGCTGGATCTGAGCACTATCTTCAGGAACAGTGCGAAGAGCCCGATCAAAATTATCGGCGACACCCACAAGCTCGCGCGCAAGTTCAGAAATAGCATATTGACCAGCATCACGCTTTTCACGTTCACCGCGACGGCGCATATTTTCAACTTCAGCAGCAAGCCTGAGAACGCGATCGTTCATCTCCGCAAGCTCAATATCCTTTTGAGCTACAAGATTACTGATATCCTCACCCAAATCCTGCTCGGCTGCCGCCTCACGCAGGCGTTCTGCCTCTTCAATCTCACTTTGAGCAATGTGCAAATCCTCGCCATCCAGCGGAATCTCATCCATAGGGTCATCGCCATCAATGCCCTGACCATCATTGGGGGGATAGTTAAATCTGCTCATAATCAAAGCCTGTTAAATGTTTCAACTTTTATAGCTTAACGACACGCATTGGGAATGATTTTTCATATCACTGCCTTGCGGCCAAAATCTGATCATTGCATGTACGCTTACATGCACGTTATTTCAACAGTCGCGAGACAACTTCTGCCGTATAGTCAACAATTGGTATAACACGAGCATAATTGAGTCGTGTCGGGCCAATAACCCCCAAAACCCCGACAATATTGTCCGAGCTATCCCGGTAAGGCGCCACAATAACCGAGGAACCAGATAAGGAAAATAGCCGGTTTTCAGAACCAATGAAAATTCTGACGCCCTCCCCCTCCCGGGCCGCTCCCAATAGCTCGATCAATTCCTGTTTACGTTCAAGATCATCAAACAGGGTACGAACGCGTTCAATGTCATCTTCTGTAGTCTCATCAAGCAACCGCCCTCGCCCCCTGACGATCAGCGAAGCCATAGCACTATCAGGATCACCGGATTTGCCAGAAAACTCAGCAACACCGCTGCGCACCAACGAAGACGTCAGTTCATCCAGCGCCGCACGATTTTCATCCAGTTCAGACAAAATCTTCCGGCGAGCTTCAGACAGGGTTTGTCCCCGTAATCGCGAATTCAGGTAATTGCTACCAGTCACCAAAGATGAAGGCGGCAACCCTAGAGGTAATTTAATAACCCGGTTTTCAACACTCCCATCCTCAAAAACGAGCACGGCCAATGCCTCTCCTGGCGATGTTGGTACGAACTCAAGATGCCTGAGAGGAGCTTCAGTCTTGTCCGTTATCACCAAACTTGCACTATGGGTGAGGCCGGTTAGCCGCGAGGCAGCCTCTTGCAGAACACTGTCCACAGGGCCCTTATCACCCATTTGCTGCTCAATATTATTGCGCTCTTCATCACTAAGATCGCCAACTTGCATAAGGCTATCCACAAACAGGCGCATCCCGATTTCAGTAGGAAGGCGTCCGGCGGAAATATGAGGCGAATGCAACAATCCCATTTCGGTGAGATCAGCCATCACATTGCGTATAGTTGCCGCCGAAACATCAATGGTTTGATCCTGGCTCAGCGTACGCGAACCCACTGGGTCTCCAGTTGCAATATAGGTTTCAACCAGGCGCCGAAACACTTGCCGTGAACGATCATCAATATCTGCCAACTTACTCATATCTCACCTGTTAGCATGAACCACACAATGACAAAAAGAAAATCCATCAAACATTGCTACCCCACTATCGACACAGCAAGACAGGACGGTTAGGTCTGGCACAAATTTATTATTAGCTTTTCACCATCAGGAGATATTCCATGCGCCCATCCGGCAGAACTTTTAATGAGATGCGCTCCATAAGCCTCGAAACCGGTGTCACAAAACATGCAGAAGGCTCCTGCCTGATCAAATGCGGTGATACTCATGTTTTATGCACAGCAAGTTGGGACGATTCAACGCCGCCGTGGTTACGTGGTGGCGGCAAAGGGTGGGTTACAGCCGAATATGGCATGTTACCACGTTCAACAGGTGACCGCATGAAGCGTGAAGCAAAGCGGGGGCAATCTGGCAGAACCCAGGAAATACAACGCCTGATTGGGCGTTCTCTTCGCGCCGTTGTAGATATGAAAACGCTTGGGGAGAGACAAATCCTGATTGATTGCGACGTTATTCAGGCAGATGGCGGGACACGTTGTGCCTCTGTTACGGGCGCGTGGATTGCGCTGAACGAGGCGTGCAAATGGGCACTCTCTCAAGGTATTATTACACAATCGCCAATCCTGGACAGCATTGCAGCAGTTTCATGCGGACTCGTGGCTGGATCTCCCGTGCTTGACCTAGATTATGATGAGGATTCCACGGCACAAGCCGATGCCAATTTCGTCATCACTGGCAAGGGTGGTCTGGTTGAAATTCAAGGAACTGCAGAAGGCGACCCGTTCTCAGAAGAACAATTTGTGGCCCTTCTCTCTCTTGCAAAAAAAGGCTGCATGCAGCTTACCGAGAAACAACTAGAAGTATAGTTTAAAATCAAGAGTCTAAACACCATGTCTTGCCCCCCTATAACTGATCCACGAATTTTGTAATTCTCTAGGAAATGGATTGGAACTGTTATGGCGAGGAAGCGATTTGGTGACGATGAGATATTGAATGTGTTGCGGCTAGAGTAAACTCATACCTCTTTCAAACATTCAGCCATTTACAGCCATCTCGTATTAGGGCCCAAATCAGCCGCGGCGCATAGCCATCGCAAACGGCAGCTCTGAGTGGAAAGAAATTCCATTCCTAACAAGGATCGGGCCCGGAGGTTATGGTCGGCGTAGCGTTACGCCGACCGGTTGAGCCACCCTTAAAACCGAAACCGAACGCCGCCTAATACGGAAACGTTGGAGAGATTGTCTTCAAGATCAGCGCTAAAGCCATTTGCACCGCCTGCGATAAACCGGCGATCCAGTTGAGCATTTGTAACCCGATTGTAACGTGCCTCTGTATAAAGTTCGAGTTTCTCGCTAAAGCGAATGCTAACGCCAGCTGCTATATGGCCATAAAGCGCTGTATCTTCACCAGCTACCGCAAAAGTCGGTGCCGTAGCAGTTCCCGGAAAATAGGTCACATTCGAGTCAATAAAAGCAACGCCAATTCCACCGCCAATATAAGGTACAATAGCCTGACCCTCATTAAAGATTATATCAGAGTAGTTATTAAACAGAATGGTTGTTCCGCTAAGAGAGCCACCAAATGTCTGAGCGCCACCATTAAATGAACCACCATCCACATTCTGCCGGAAAGTACTTCCCTCAAGCTCCAAACGAGTTTGAAAATACTTCAGATATCGAAACGGTAATTTCACCCCAACAGCACCGCCGAAGGCTCGGCTGGAGCTAAAATCAACATTCACAAGCGCATTAGCGCCCGCCACACCAGGCACACCAGCTTCTGGAGCCTGTACGCCTTCAAAATCAGCATCACCGCCAAAGGCAATCCCGCCATATCCTGAAATGTAAAACCCACCAGAGGCAGGCTCTGTGTCAAAAATTCCACCAGCAAAAGCAGGGATAGAGACTAATGCTGCTGTGCTGATGGCAGCAATAGCGCTTCGGCACGCGGAAAGTAACCTCATCATGTTGTTTGTCCTCTTGGATAAAACCATAAAAAATATGCAAATTGCACTGAGTAATGCAGGGCATTCATAACGGTCATTGATCAAGAATAAACCTTGTAATATTGTAACCCGCGCAAAAGTGATCATTAGACCTATAGGAATAGGCACATTTTTCTGCGGTAGGCCGTTCAGGGCACACTAGTAATGACACTAATATCTACCTAACTTTATAAAAACTCAGCTATTGCTCAATGAAAAGGTTATACCTTTTCTGGACTATTCCCCGTGCCCAAACCGCCCTGTTTCATAGCATCGTTCCCTAACCAGCTTAGACCCACACATGCACAATCGATTACTCATAGAAAAAGAACTTGCTGGTGTCTTTAACACGCTCTCCCACCCGGATCGTATCAGGATTATCGAAAATCTTCGTATTCGTGAGCTGAGCGTCAATAGTCTTAGTGAAACAATGTCCCTACCCCCAACAAGAGTATCACAGCACCTGGCTCAAATGCGAATGCAGGGCCTTGTAGAGGGACGTCGAAAGGGCAGATGCATGATCTATTCCCTGACCCAGCAGGATCTGGCTCACTGGATTACAGATGGACTGCAATTTGTAGAATCTCGGGCGACAGCGGGTAAAATCACCAAGGACATGATTGGCAAGGCAAGGCGCTCACGGTCTCGAAATCAATAGGCGTTTGCGCCAGAGGAATGATACCACGAATCCCAAAATACCCACATAGTCATTATTTTGCCCAGCACATACGAACCCTTCCCCTAAGATGCAAGCAATGGTACACCCCGCAAATCGGACTTCACTGATCAACTCTTGAATAAATACAAAATGACCATAGAACCATATGGTTGATTTTTGCAGGCAGACCTATCCCCTGCAGACTAGACGAGGGCTTATCACCATCGCAAACCAAACCAATGCTATTTCACAACAAGCTGAAGTTCATCCGCATGCTATGAATCGTTTGCCTGATGACGCTAACGATCCGCGCCATATTATTGATATATTGCTTGAGGAGCGATGCGAGAAAATGCACGCGCATCCACTCTGGCCAATTTACAAGCGCGTCCTTTATCCAATTTTGCGTTATCGCGAAGCGGTCAAGATGGCCAATGAAATGCATGGCAAAACAGGCATGGGCATTCTTAATCATGTTAGCGATCTTCTAACCCTGAATGTAACCACGCAAAATATTGATATAATCCCAAAGACCGGTCGCATCATAGTAGCAAGTACGCATCCCACCGGTATTGCCGATGGGGTCGCCATGTTTGATGCCCTTAAAAACCATCGCCCTGATATGATGGTCTTCGCAAATCGTGACGCCATTCGGGCAGCACCGCAACTGGGTGAGATGATCATTCCGGTTGAATGGGTAGAAAAAAAGAGAACCCGTCAACGCTCCCGTGAGACTTTGATTGAAACAAAACACGCCTTCGAAACTGAGAAATGTATTGTGATTTTCCCTTCAGGCCGCCTGGCTTACATGAAAGATCGCATACTTACAGAACAAGACTGGATGAACTCTGTCGTCAATCTGGCCCGCAAATATAAATGTGATGTGATACCTGTTCATATGGCAGCGCGTAATTCATGGCTCTATTATTGGTTTCGTAATCTGGGCACGGAACTGCGCGACATCACCTTATTCAATGAATTACTGAACAAAAAGAAAAAACCGTTTCATTTGACTTTTGGCAAACGTATTTCATGGGAGGATCTGTCAGGGGATGCTGATCGGGTTACAACCGCCCTGCGTGCACATGCAGTCCACAATGTAATTTCAGGTACGACCTGGAAAAATCCAGAAGCCTAACTACTATTTAGCGTGATAGGTTAGATCCAGGAATACATCCTCTAAATCTGCCTCAACAGTTGAGAGGTCTTTCACAGTGATTCCACACTCAGAAAGTTGCGCGAGAATAGATGCGACCTCACCCTTGCTTGGCTGATAAGGAATAGCCAGCTTGTCAGAATCTCGGCGCTCTACTTCAAACCCTTTAAGGTTTGGCAAAATGGCCGGCATCTCATCTGGCGTAACGATCAGTGTCTTATTATCAAAAGAAGCAATCAGCTTTTCCGTAGGTTGACAGGCAACCACGTCCCCATGATGGATAATCGCAATCTGGTCACACAATTCCTGTGCTTCTTCAAGATAATGCGTGGTCAAAACAATCGTTGTGCCCGCAGCGTGCATTTCCATCACAAGGTCCCAAAGTTGCTTGCGCAACTCAATATCAACACCAGCTGTGGGTTCATCCAGAATGAGGACTGGGGGCTTGTGCACCATGGCTTTTGCCACCAATAGTCGTCGCTTCATACCACCCGAAAGCTGACGCACATAAGCATCAGCCTTATCTTCTAATCCAAGAGATTTGAGAATGGCCATGGTCTCACGACGCTCGCGTGGCACACCGAAAAGACCTGCCTGAATTTCCAGAGCTTCCTTTGGCGTAAAAAATACGTCCGTTGTAATTTCCTGGGGCACAACCCCAATGGCAGCTCGAGCCTGACGCGGGTTTGCATCAATATCAAACCCCCAGACCGAAACGTCACCACTGGTCTTGTTCACCAAGCCAGCCAATATATTGATGAAAGTCGATTTACCTGCACCATTTGGCCCCAGCAGCCCAAATATGGACCCGGCGGGTACCTTTAAATCAATGCCTTTAAGGGCGCGTTTAGCGGACGCTTTTTTTGACGCCGCATACATCTTCTCAAGGTTATAAGCAACAATCGCGTCAGTTTGATGAAAATCTGAAAGGGTCAAAATTACGGTCAACTTTCTCTGATTGTAGTAATTCGCATTAGCTTATATAGCGCTCTCCTGCAAGCAACCATAGCTTGACGAGACCTTCCTTT
>CAZGVP010000110.1:0-8616 GCA_964529135.1 uncultured Caulobacterales bacterium
GTTCCACTCCTTTTTCGTAGAGAATTACAAAATTCGTGGATCAGTTATAGGGGGGGAAAGACAGACATTTATAAGCAAGAGATTTTTGGTCCCGTGCTATGTATAGTTCGTGTAGATACATATGAAGAAGCCAAACAGTTAGTGGTCGACCACGAATATGGTAATGGAGCCGTTATCTACACTCATGATGGAGGAGTGGCCCATGATTTTTGTCAGACGGTGAATATTGGGATGGTTGGCGTCAATGTTCCGATCCCAACACCAGTGGCTTATCACAGTTTTGGCGGATGGAAACGCAGCCTGTTTGGTGATCATCATATTCATGGCCCAGAAGGTGTCAAATTCTATACACGTTACAAACTCGTTACGACTCGTTGGCCAGAAAATGAAAGCGCTGGCGTTAGCTTTAAATGCGGAGCCTCGGGTTAATAAGCCTCGAAAGATTTGACGCCTCCTGTTAAACGAAAGTTGAAGATATGATTTTATATTACACCAGCGGCGCATGTTCTCTTGGACCTCACATTGCTTTGCGATGGTCAGGAGCAGATTATGAAACGAAGGGTGTCCCTTTTAGTGATCCTTCGCTGAAAGACATCAGTGATGTTACACGAGTACCTATACTCGATCTGGAAGATGGTAGTGTGCCGCTTACCCAATCAATTGCTATTCAAAAGTATCTGATCAGAAATTATCCAGATGCCGGCATTGGCGGCGGTGATGACGATGAAATAGAAATAGATCGCTGGCTATCTTATCTCGCTAGTGATCTGCATCCTCCTTTCCATATGGTCTTCGTGACCAACAGATATACTCAAGCGCGCGATCCGGCATCGCACAAGGCGGTTAGGGCGGCAGGAGAGAAACTTGTTCGCGGCGAGCTTGATCGACTAGAGGCTCATCTGGAAGGGCGCAATTTCATCGTTGGTAAAAATAAATCCGTTGTAGACGCTTACGCATTTCCAATGGTCCGCTGGGCTATCGAGAAACTTTCTAATGGATTAGAAGATTATCCAAATTTGCAAGGTCTTCATGATCGGCTTGCGGCAGACGCTGGCGTGCAGGATGTCTTGAAAGAAGAGGGTTTGGTGTAAAACCTTCCGGGGGGAATAAAAAACTGTATGCGACATTGATAAAACAGTATTTGAGAGAATGGACATGTCTAATAAGAGCGAGAATATAATAAAATCGTTTTACATCGCATTAGGTGATGGAAATCTTCAACTTATAGAAGAACTTTTCAGCGATACGATTGAGTGGACTGAAATGTCCGGGTTCCCATATGGCGGCGTGTATAATGGTATGTCTGAGATAACAGAGAATGTATTCTCGAAGCTTGGAGAAGAATGGGAAGGCTTTGGCGTTGATATCAATGAATATGTCGTCTCCGGTGTGCGCGTTGTAGCACACGGTCATTATCACGGTACCTTTAAAAATTCAGGCAAATCTATGAAAGTCGCTGTCGTTCACTCTTGGACGATAGAGGGTGATAAAATTCAGAAATTCGAGCAGTACACGGATACATACCTTGTTCGTAATGCGATGCAATAACGAACCGTCCATAATCAAAATTCTGATTGAATTAGATCGCCATCTCCTATGAACTCCCGAAACACCGAACGAGCCTCGCGCCGTACATTTCTGACAGGCTTTGGCGCATCAAGTTTTGCATTGATGCTTGGTCTGCCTATTCCTTATGGGCGATTTCTCCCATCTGGTGTGGCTCCTGTCGCGTTGGCGCAAGGGGCAAATAATGGGTTAACGGATAAGCCGGACTTGACGTTGTTGGGCGACCGGCCACTAAATATGGAGACACCAGCGCATTTTCTTGATGATGATGCCACGCCTGCAGAAAGGTTTTTTGTTAGAAACAATGGTTTACCGCCTGATGTAAGTAATGTGTCCGATGACAACTGGCGATTAAAAATCGACGGTGAGGTGGAAACGCCGCTTGATCTTTCTATTGCTGACTTAAAATCGCGGTATGAACCTGTGACACTGAGGCTTCAGCTTGAATGTGGCGGGAACGGGCGCAAGTTTTTTAGCCCGGGCGCTGCTGGCAATCAATGGACCTTTGGCGCTATAGGCTGTTCGGACTGGACAGGGGTTAGATTAAGAGATGTCTTGAACGATGCTGGTCTCAAAGAGAGCGCAATCTATACAGCGAACTACGGAGCTGACAGGCACTTGTCAGGCGACCCAGAAAAAGCTCCAATATCAAGAGGAACGCCCATCAATAAAGCGCTTGAAGAACACAACCTTATTGCGTGGGCTTTGAACGGTGAAAATATTCCGACCATGAATGGTTTCCCATTGCGGCTTATTATGCCGGGTTGGCCAGGGTCGTGTTCACAAAAATGGTTGACAAAAATAACTGTGCGCGATCAAGTTCATGATGGGGCAAAAATGACTGGTACGTCCTATCGTGTACCCGCATATCCTGTTGCGCCTGGCACGGTTGTTCCTGACGAAGATATGGTAATCATCGAGTCGATGCCAGTGAAGTCGCTAATCACTTTCCCTGAAACGGGGGCAAAAAGAGCGCCGAAAACGGAATTTGAAATTCGCGGTCACGCCTGGGCTGGAGATAATGCCGTCAAAGCAGTGGAAATTTCAATTGATTTCGGTGCAAGCTGGATGTCGACTGACCTTTCGCCACCCAAAAATAGATACGCCTGGCAACGTTGGCGATCAATGATTACGCTTCCTGAGGAAGGATATTTTGAAATCTGGGCGAGAGCGAGCGATGATCAAGGGCGCGCTCAACCTCCAGTTCCACCGGGTTGGAATCCAAAAGGTTATCTCAATAATATGCAGCACCGTGTTGCCATCTTTGCGGTTTGAGCCATGGATCGACCTCCGATCGTAAGTTTTCTTTTTTTTGCGTCAGTTCTTGTTTTCTTTGCGATTGGAGCATGGGAGAGCCGGCGTTCTGAGAGTAATGCCATTGAGTCTGCTACAAATAAGATTATGACGCGTCATGATCGGATTTTACAAATGTCCAGAACTGCTCTCCCGCAAGCGCAGTTTCATTATACTTTCAACGCGCTTGATCCTAGCGCTTCCGAGTTGTTGGCAGCCACTTCTATCTTTGATCCTGATGACGAGTATTTTGGGTTACCCGATACCAATGGGCGCGAGCTTGTGGCTGCTTATTGCGCCTCATGCCACAGCCTTCGTATTGTTATGCAGCAGCAGGCGAATGAAACTCGTTGGAATCAGATGTTGACCTGGATGACTGAAAAGCAGGGAATGCCAGAGTTACCTAAAGAGGAACGGCGTATAGTAATTAAATATTTGTCTGAAAATTTCGGCGCTGAGTAATTTATCAATAAACTTGGGAACAGATTTTGTTAAAGATACAACGTAAAAAACTTGAAGGGTTCGATGTCTCTTCCTTCCGGGTATTTTTTTTAAAAATATATCGCGGTATTTTTGTAGCGGGCCTCGGCGGCATGGCAGCCTTTTGGCTTTCAGAACATTATGCGACACCGGTGATGCTGATCGCCCTGTTACTGGGGCTGGCCATGAACTTCTTATATGAGGACCAACAAATTAAGCCGGGCATTGACTGGGTATCGAAAGGCCTTCTCAGAATTGGCGTTGCCTTGCTGGGCTTGCGTATTTTGTTCAACGAAATCGTCGCCGATGGTGCCGTTGGTCCTGTTATCGTTGCCGGTGCCATGGTCATGACTTTTATCATTGGAAGTTTGATCGCTAAAACCATGAAACTGGATTCTTCCTTCGCGCGCCTTAGTGCAGGTTCTGTTGCCGTTTGTGGTGTTTCAGCAGCGATCGCTATTTCTGCTGTTTTACCGAAAAGAAAAAATGCGGACAATGAACTCGCCGTGGTTGTTATTAGTGTTACAACGCTTAGTACACTTGCGATGATCCTCTATCCGATTATTGCGGCTCAATTATCATTCAGTGATCAGGCGGCGGGTATTTTTATCGGCGGCTCGATCCATGATGTGGCACAGGTTGTTGGCGCCGGTTATTCTATCTCCGAGGATGCAGGTGATACCGCGACCTATATTAAACTCATGCGCGTGGCTTTGTTATTGCCAATTGTCTTGATTATTGGATTGGCGAGCCGAGGTGACATCGATAAAGCTGAAAGGCCACCGCTACTGCCTGGATTTCTTGTTGGTTTCCTTGCCCTGGCAAGTTTAAATAGCTTTGGGTTGATACCAGTCGAAATTTCGTCTTTTGGCAATCAGTTATCCCGAGCATTTCTAATCCTCGCGATTTTCGCTATCGGCGTAAAATCGCGACTTGGAGATATATTCAAAGTTGGTTTCAAGCCTTTGTTACTTGTATGTATAGAAACTGTAACCATGGCTGTTGTTGTCATTGGTGGATTGTTGTTAGTTTGATCCAATGAACAAGGTACTGGACTATATTAACGATGAAGTTTTGTCTTGGCATGTGTTAAATCCAGGATACCGATATTGATCAAGACGGGTATCGCGCATTTTTATAAGTATTAGCTATTGATGCAGAGACTTTTTGGCTGTTTGAATTGATATGTCATTTTGTTGTTGCGCTGCTTTTTGAGACCTGTTTACCTGATGGTGGTTTCGACAATTTCCCTCCGACAATTTGATACGCCGTCGCGAGAAATAATACACCACTGAGCGTATTGCCAATTGTCACCCAGAAAAGGTTTTTTGCGGCGCCGTATATTGTGATGACGTCTGAATGCTCGCTCATGAGGGCTAAGGCAAAGACCGTCATATTGGCGACAGAATGTTCAAAGCCGCTTGCGATAAAGGCAAAAAGACACCAAAAAATTAGTAGGATCTTTGCAACGTCGTTATTGGTGCGCGCGCAAGTCCAGAGTGCCAGACAGACCAACCAATTGCACAATGCGCCTCGTGCGATCATTTCTATGACAGAAAGCTCGACTTTTTTTCTGGCAATAGCCTGTAATAACCCATTTGTGTTATCAACGATGTCAATATTTCCAAGTATTGCAATCGAGGCTAGTGCGATACAACCGGTAAGATTACCGATCCAGACTATGATCCATGAAATTAGGAGTTCGCGAAATGATACAGTGTTCTGTAAAACGCCGTGGGCCATGTACATTGTGTACCCGGTATAAAGTTCCGAGCCGGCGAACACGACAAGAGTGAGCGCAACTCCGAAGCTGACGCCCATGACAAGGGCCCTGATTGAAGGGTCGATTCCGTGAGCTATGCTCATTATCAAAATAATTCCGACGCCGACATAAGCGCCAGCCATCATTGCTGATATGAAAAACCCAAACGGGTTGGAGCGGAGTTCTCCAGATTTTATCGAGGCAAGGTTGGCGAAATATGTATTCGTTTCAGTAATTGTCACGAGTTGATCTCTTTGGGGTTTGAGGTGATTTTTTTATCGATCATCATCAAGCGTGGGGCAGCCAGGAAACCTTATGGCTTTGCAATTGTCGAATTCATGATGGATCGTTCAAAGCACCAGGCGGGTAAATATATGTGGTGCCATGTCAACTGGAACCAGTGACTTTTGAAAGTGAGGCTGTGCCCAACCCCTTTATTACTAACAGCGCTATAAACTTCGAGATATTGACATGTTTGCGCTAGTCTACTAGTTGGTAGGTATGAGCACAAAAACTTCACTATTGGATTCTGCTGAGCGAGCCGTGCGAGAGCGCGGGTATGACGGTTTCAGCTATGCTGACCTGGCTGAGGATGTGGGCATTCGTAAAGCCAGCATCCATCACCATTACCCAACCAAAGCGGTTCTTGCGCTTGCGTTGATACAGCGTTATCGGGAAAATTTTTTCGACGCTATTGCAGGCATAGATAAAAAACATTTGAAAGCTGGAGAGCGACTGGATGCTTATATTAAACTATACCGGTCAGCGTTGTCCGGGGGCAATATGTTGTGCATGTGCATAGCTTTCAGCATTGCACGCGATAGCTTAAGTGATGACGTATTGGCTGAAATCAATGGCTTTCATAAGGATGCTCTGTCTTGGTTGGCTTTAGTTTTTGAGGCGGGAGCGAGCGATAATTCCATTCAAGACGTAGGAGATTCGAAACTGGAGGCTGCAGCTTGTCTTGCGCTTGTTGAAGGAGGTCAGCTTATTGGGCGATCAGCAAAAAAGGTTTCCCATTTTGATCGTGCAGTTGAGCTCCTGAAAATACGTATCACGTAAAGGTGATTTTCTTTTTATAGTAAACCTGCCTACTGGTAGAAAGGTATTTACTTTTCATTAAATCAGAGGATTACTATGGCCAGCCAGAAAAACTTCGACCACCAACAAAAACACACTATTCGACGTGCCGCGATACTTGCAGGCTTTGTCTCACTCGCAGGTGTGTTTTCATTGTCTGCATTATCACAGCAAGAATCGACGGTTCCCGCAGCATATGTTGATCCCGCTGAACCAGCACTGCCAAAGACTGATGTAAGCGTATCATTATCGGATACAGCGCTGGTGATTACCGATCCGCAGATCGATTTTCTGTCACCTGAAGGCGTCACCTGGGGTGTTGTTGGCGAAAGCGTGACGGAACATGGAACGGTGGAGAATATTGGCAAACTCTTAACGGCGGCAAAAACCGCAAAAATGGAAGTTTTCGTTTCTCCGCATCATTATTATCCTACTGACCATGGATGGAAATTCGAAGGGCCGCTGGAAGTCTTGATGCATAAAATTGGCATGTTTGATCGCAAAGGTGCCTATACAACTGATGGCTTCGATAAATCTGGGTCTGATTTCATGCCCCAGTACAAAGAACAGATTCTTGATAATAAAACGATCGTAACAAGCCCTCACAAAGTCTACGGTCCAGAAACCAATGATCTGGTTCTCCAACTTCGCAAACGCGGAATCAAAAAAGTTATTCTCAGCGGTATGTCAGCAAATTTGTGTACACAAGCTCATCTTTATGAGTTGCTGGAGCAGGGATTTGAAGTGGCCGTTGTACGCGATGCAACAGCCGCAGCAAAACTTCCCGAAGGTGATGGTTACCAGGCTGCGTTGATAAATTTCCGCTATGTGGCCAATGGTTTGTGGAGCACGAAGGACGCTGTAAAACGCATTCGCAAAGCCAAATAATTGCTAAATGATTAATATGAATTCAAGAGAGCGCTCTGCTGTAATGGCAGAGCGCTTATTTTTAAAGATCGGGGAGGGATACTTATACCATAGAGAGCAACAATTACGTATAAACTATGGTTTGGTTTTCAGCTCTATGGAGATAATCTTTGTAAAATAAACCAATATTGATAATCGTCTTCTTTTTCGGTTGGCCTCTGAGCAATCCAGTGTTGTGGCCGCGCGGGAAACTTATATGGTTATGTCCTCGCAATAACAAACATCTCCAGCAACAAACATCTCCAGCATATTTCCGGCAATAATCTGCCAGTAATGATAACCTGACCGAAAAGATTGAATATGGCTGGTTTTCAAGTTTGGTGAATTGGCTTAAAGATGTGATGTTCATTCTGGTTCCGCTCCAAAGGAGAAACGCGATATGGCTGAATTCACGATCAACGGTAAAAAACATACAATCGATGATGATTCGAGCATGCCGTTATTATGGTATATCCGCGATATAGTCGGGATCAAAGGCACCAAATTTGGTTGCGGTGTTGCACAGTGCGGTGCTTGTACAGTACACCTTGATGGGGTGGCAATCAGATCTTGTGTAACTCCTGCGGCATCTGCAGACGGTAGTGCAATCACCACTATTGAGGGGCTTGGCGAGGATGGGGATCACCCTGTGCAACAGGCCTGGGCTGAGCATAACGTTCCGCAATGCGGCTACTGCCAGTCTGGTCAGATGATGCAAGCTGCTTCTCTTTTAGCCGATCACCCAAATCCGAGTGATGCGCAGATTGATGCTGGCATGCGCGGCAATATCTGTCGCTGCGGGACTTACCCACGTATTCGTGCGGCCATAAAAACAGCGGCGAAAACCGGGGGAGCGCGTTAATGACTATTATCAAGAATATTTCTAACGAAAATATTTCTGCTCCTTCGCGGCGCGATGTGTTGCGAGGTGGAAGTGTGTTTGTTCTCGCCACGGCCTTGGTGGGGTGCGGCAAGCCAGAAGAAAAACTAACCTCGCCTGTGACTCCAGCAGTGCATGAGTTAGGTGCACAGCTTGAACCATTAAACCTTTTTGTTTCAATTAATGAAGCGGGTGATGTGCAAGTTCTATGTCATCGTGCTGAGATGGGTCAGCATGCCCGTACCGGCCTTGCGCGTATCGTTGCAGACGAACTTGAGGCCGATTGGGATAAAATCCATGTGGTGCAAACTGAAGGCGAAGCCAAGTATGGTGATCAGAATACGGATGGATCAACAACCATACGTATGGATTTCATGAGACTGCGCCGGATTGGTGCCAGCGCACGATATATGCTTGAGCAGGCGGCCGCTAAAAAATGGGATGTGCCTCTAACTGAATGTAAGGCTGTTATGCATGAGGTTGTCCATGGACCTTCTGGGCGCAGATTTGGATATGGGGCGTTAGCTGCGAGTGCCGCTTCGTTTGAGGCTCCTGCTTATGAGGGGGATAACATTGATGATATCAGTGCACAGACTTATCGACTGAAATCACCTACCGAATGGCGTTATATTGGTAAAGGGGCATCATC
>CAZGVP010000111.1:0-8577 GCA_964529135.1 uncultured Caulobacterales bacterium
TGAAGAAGCTTACAAAGCAAAGGAAGCTTTTATTACGAGCGCGTCTGCCTTTGTTATGCCGGTTGTCTCAATCGATGACCGCCGAATTGGCAATGGCAACCCCGGTGATTTAACGGTTAATCTTCGTGCGCGGTATATCGATTTTGCGTTAAAAACCGCCAGTTGAAGATTGGTTAAATGCTGATGTTCATAATTAGTTTTTGTTCTTGATTGGGTATTATCATAGTATGAGCAAGCATTCTTTCATTGCTAAATGCGCCAGGTAATTGCGTGATCGGTTCCAGGCAGAAATAACTTTCACCTTTTGGTGCATAGACATGTAGGCTCTGGGCATTAGAGCTGAGGCTAAATCTTAGTCCGGTCAGTTCATCTGTAATAAGTACATTTCCTGACCATCCTTTAAAACTGTGGTCGATTGTAAAATCGGGCAGGGAGGTTCCATCAGAAAATACATATTCCGCAAGGTTGATTTTAGTAAACCCAGGCGGTGTATGTATTTCTTGAAAATTGAATTGTATTGTTGTGGAAGATGTTCTTAGAAAAAAAGGGTGTAATGCAAGACCAAAGGGCGCGCGCTGACCTGATAGGTTTTTCAAGGATAATTCAAGATTTAGACAATCTGGCGACAGCGATAGCGCTTGTTCAACTCTCCATGCAAATGGGTAAAATCCAGGTTTCGTGTCACCCTTTAAAATCAATTTGACATAGTCTGATTTTTGTTCGTCCATGTCCCAGTCACTGATCCAGCCTTCGCCATGAATAGCATTATTTGGGTCTGCTGTCTTATGGGTTGGGACTAACTGCCATTTCTTATTATTAAAAGGAATGCCTTCTTTTATCCGTCCAAAATAAGGAACGCACGGAAAACATGACGCTTGTAAAGGATCTTTCGAATTTTTGTTTCGGGGGCGGAGAAGGTCTAAATCTCCATACCTGAAATAGGTAAGGCAGGCCCCTTTAGGATCGAGACCTGCCTTTAAATTTCCGTTCTTTAGTCTGATCATTTACGGCAGAACTTCACGACCTGCTTCCAAAATTGGAATGCCAGCTTCAGTTGGAATATAGATTACATCCTGATCATTTTCGCCAAGTTTGGTGATCCATAAATAACGCAGATACCCTTGTGGTCCGCCAAGACCCTCGGCCACGATGCGATTAGCTTCTGCAACACCCTTAGCGCGTTCTACTTCTGCAGACGCCAGTAAAACAGCAGATTCTGCGCGGGCCTTTGCATCTTCGATTTGTACCTTGCGTTCATTCTCTGCACGCCGAAGTGCCGCCTGGCCCTCAAGGTCTGCTCTCCATACATTCCATTGCGGCAAGATGTACATGGCTCCCGCGACGATGATACCCGCTAAAATGAATACTGCTAAACTGCTTCCTAAACTACGCATTTCCCATACCTCCTTGTAAGTGTGTAATCCCCACTTTAATTCTAAGCTTGCACGATAAGCTTTGTGCCATCCACCCGTGCAATCTCGACACTTGTACCAGCCTCGAAATTTTCGCCATTGATGCTTTCAGCGAGCCATAATGTGTCATCAAGTTTGACTTGCCCCGCACCATTTAAAAAATCCCTGTCCACCGATACCCTGCGACCGACTTTACGGGCTCCGCGTTCATTGAGCAACTGATGATCCTGGCGTGAGCGATGTAACCAGGGTTTGACCCGCGGTGCTGCATATAAGGTAAGTAATGCTGTGATAACGGTGAATAAAAGGATCTGGATCTGCCAATTGTTTTGTAAAGGCCAGATTGCCGTTAAACCAACAAATATTGCAGCTGTAGCAGGCCAGAGAAGATAGGTGGACCCTGTCATCACCTCTAATAGCAAGAGCCCTGCGGCCAAAACTAGCCAATACCAAAATGGCATGGTTTCAAGAAAATGGATTATGGTGGTCATTTTACCCTCCTATTATACACAAAGCCTCCCCGATGAGCTTTGATGGCCGCCGGGCAGGAGTAACTGGACTAATCATTTAGTCCTGGGAACAGATCCGCTATTGCTGCTCATGCCCTCTTTGGCTTTTTCTGTCAGTGCAGTTACGCCGCCGATTGTTGCAGCCAGAGCAGTTAATTCTGTTGGTACAATGACAGTTTTTTGTTGTGGTGAAATGGCCAGTTTTTCAAATGCTTTCACATAATCTTGCGCTACAAAGTAATTGATGGCCTGGACATCACCTTTGGCAATAGCTTCACTCACCATAGCGGTCGCTTTGGCTTCTGCTTCCGCTTCTCGTTCACGAGCTTCTGCATCCCGGAAAGCGGCTTCTTTTCGACCTTCAGCCTCAAGGATAGCAGACTGTTTCTCGCCTTCAGCGCGCAAAATTGCTGATTGCCTATCGCCTTCTGCAGTTAAAACCTCCGCCCGTTTTAATCGTTCAGCTTTCATCTGGCGTGCCATGGCTTCGGTGATGTCGCCTGGAGGGGAGAGGTCTTTAATCTCAACCCGGGTAACTTTCACGCCCCATGGCTGTGTTGCCGCATCAATAACGCGCAACAAGCGCTCGTTGATTTCGTCACGTTTTGACAGAACTTCATCAAGGTCGAGCGAACCGATCACGGTACGCACGTTTGTCATGGAAAGATTGCCGATAGCGCGATTAAGGTTTGAAACCTCATAGGCCGCTGCTGGTGCATCCATAACCTGAATAAATGCGATCGCATCAGTGCTGACCATGGCATTATCTTTGGTGATCACTTCTTGTGACGGAATATCGAGCACCTGTTCCATCATATTCATCTTGTGACCGATCTGGTCGATAAATGGTGTTATGAAATGAAGGCCTGGCTTTAATGTTTTAGTGTAACGCCCAAATCGTTCCACTGTGAATTCATGGCCTTGGGGTACCACTTTAAAGATTGATGCTAAAGCCACTAGCCCAAGCACTAAAATAGCAATCACAAAAATTTCAAACGCACCCATATTTTTCTCCTTCTCAATATCCCTGTCCCCTATAGATTGTGACGAAAAAGTGGCTTCGCCAGTCTTGAAATTTCGATTTTTATGACAGGGGGTTGTTTTTTATGCCTTTTTCCTGATTTGGGTCAGAAATTGATCAAAACTTCTACCCTTAGAGTTGATCCACGATCCTTTTGTTCTGGTTAACTAGAGGTTAAGATATCGAGAATGGGGTTTATTGGGAACAAAAGGGGACATTATGAAATTTTGGCTTTGGACTGTTGGAATGACGGTGACTATTTTTTGTTATTTGCGCCCCGACCATTATTCGATTGAAATTGATAAAAACAATGATTTTCGAAATGGCTTATCGAACGAATGCAAAAATCATTTGTCTGAAATTTCTCTCCTTGATTTTAAAATACTTGAAGACGGTGCCAGATTCCCAGATCTACTTTATATCCAGTTGGCGATCCCACACGACTGCCAAGACAATGTTAGTGCGCAAGGGCCAGAACTCGCCATAATCCCTTAACTTCACCCCTTAGACAGATCGCCTTAAATTTTGTAAGCTCCCGACTATGGGTGATTGGGTATTCATTATGCAAGAGATTAAGAAGGTTTTGACCGGGTTTGGCGCGATGCTAATGGGCATCTGCCTGTCGGCTCATTCCTATGCCCAAAACACAGGGATTCCAGCAGCGATAAACAATGGCAAGGAATGGCGGGTCATTAAAGACCGTTGGGCGCCAAGTGACGAAAGAGGGTTTGAAGCCTTTGTGCAGGCGATCGGGCGGGCGCAATGTAGTTCTCTGGATTCGTGCCTTGAAAATGAAGTCAATCCTTACCGTGAAACTGATGAGCGGATCTATATTGGTGACTGCGCTGATATGGTTTATGTGCTCCGTGCTTATTATGCCTGGAAAAATGGACTGCCATTCTCCCATCAATCGGCGATGCAGATTATCGGCGGAAAGGGGAGTGATACCCGATTTTCAGAAGAGGGTAATCGTATCGTTGGGCGCCGGGATGCCATTGGCGCCCGCCCGATTAATGCCCCTAATTATGTGGGAGCAATTCGTAACATCGTCTCTACGGCCATGTTTCGCACTCATCCCGATGGTGGCAAGAATAAAGGCGGCGGCAGACTCTATGATGATTTTTATCCGGTAAAGATTTCACGTGAAGCCATTCGCCCTGGCACGGTTGCATACGATATATATGGTCATGTGGGTCTTGTTTATGATGTTACACAGGATGGCCGTGTGCTGATTGTTGCGTCCCACCCGGATAATTCTGTTACCCGCACCGTTTACGATCATGCTTTCTTGCGCGCGAAACCGGCGCTCGGGGCTGGGTTGAAAAGTTGGCGTCCTGTCGTTCTGAAAGGCGCACGCAAGAATACTGATGGTACTTTTTCTGGCGGGCGCATTCATGGCATACCCAATGATGAACTTGAACAATATTCGCTAGAACAGTTTTATGGAACTAACCCGCATCCCAATGGTGATTGGCGCTATGGCGATTTTATCTTTGGTGACACAACTCTCAGCTATTATGATTATATCCGTCGGCGTTTAGCATCACCGGATTTTGCGTATAATCCAGTAGATGAATTGCGGTTGGGGATGCGCAATATCTGTAATATGATATATGATCGACGCGTTACAGTACAACGTGCAGTGAGCACTGGCATCACAAAGAAACCACACCCCAAGAGACTGCCGCCAAATATTTATGGTACCCATGGCTCGTGGGAGGATTTTTCATCGCCGTCTCGTGATGCCAGACTTAAAGTTGCGTTTATCGAATTGCGTCGGTCCATGGAACGTTATGTTTCCAAAATTCGCGCCGGAAGCCCCACGGTTACCTATGAGGGGGATAATCTGGAACAGGATTTATGGGAGACGTATAAGCAAGAAGAAAAGAAATGCCGATTTTTCTATACGCGTTCAGATGATACGCGCGTGCGCCTGAATATGGGCCATGTGATGGAGCGTTTGTTTGATTTGTCATTTGATCCATATCACTGCCCGGAATTGCGTTGGGGCGCACGGGGGATAGAACTTGAATCCTGCCCAGATGACACGGTGAAAAGGCGTTGGTATGATGCACAGCGTTATATGCGCAATCAGGCTAGGCGTACGTATGATGTTCGTATGGATTTCACGCTTGAAGAAATTAAGCCACCAACCATTGCCAGTCCAGAGGAGGGAGGTCTTGGTGTTGAAGCGCCTGCTGACGCAGATGTAAGAGGATTTCTCGCGAGGTTGGCTGGTGTGGATCAGCCACGCGGTGCCTATTCTCCATAATAACAAAACAGGAAAACTGCTGTGTACGATGTAAACCTTACTGAATCCTATTTTCCCGCACAAGCTGATACGGTACTTGAACCTCTTACGATTGGTGATTTGTTGCGCAGGTCTGCAGAGAAATGGCCTGATAATCCGGCCTTGCGTGAAGTTTTTCTTGATGGAAATTTTGGACGAACATGGACGTACTCCAAACTCCTGGCAGATAGCCTTAAATTAGGGCGTGTTCTGGCTGGTCGTCATAAGCAAGGTTCCAGGGTTGCAATCTGGGCACCTAATATTCCTGAATGGGTCTTGTTAGAATTCGGTCTTGCCCTTGCCGGCGTAACCCTTGTTACGGTGAACCCATCATTGCAAGCGCGTGAACTTTCCTATGTTTTGGAACAATCTTGTGCAGAAGCGGTGTATTTTGTTGAAGAGTTTCGTGGCAACCCAATGGGCAAAATTGCTAATGAAGTTTGCGATAAACTGCCAGCCATAAAGCATCGAGTCATCATGGATGATCACGCTGCCTTATTCGCTGGAGAACCTGCAGAGTTACCTGACGTAAAGCCCAATGATGCAGCTCAAATTCAGTATACTTCCGGAACAACTGGTTTCCCAAAAGGTGCTGTACTTCATCATTTTGGCTTAGTGCAAAACGGAATTGATACACTCCACCGTCACGGAGTTAATGCCGGAGATCGCATGTTAAATTATATGCCTCTTTTTCACACCACGGGATGCGCTATTATTACACTGGGATTAATCGGCAGCGGTGCAGAGATGTTATTGATACCAATGTTTGAGCCTGTGATTGCGGCGTCAATATTAGAGCGAGAAAAACTCGACATGGTGTTTGGTGTGCCAACAATGATTGTTGCATTGATAGAAGAGGGAAAAAAACAGGGCTATTCATTTTCTTCAGTGCGCGGTCTTGGGTCGGGTGGATCTATGGTGCCTCCCGATCTGGCTTTGGCTGCGAAAGAAGCATTTGGTGCAAATGTACAAATTCTCTATGGTCAAACCGAAAGTTCCCCAGTTATCACCATGGTATGGAATGATGATGCCCATGAGGAAGTAACGCAGACAATTGGACAACCATTACCTCATGTAGAAGTGTCAATTCGCGATCCAAAAACCAACAATCCAGTGCCAGTAGGTGAACAGGGAGAGATTTGCACACGTGGGTATCTGGTGATGAAGGAGTATAATGATAACCCGGATGCAACAGCTGCGGCGATAGATGACGATAAATGGTTGCATACCGGAGATCTTGGGCGGATGAATGCGCGTGGATATGTGAGCATCACAGGCCGAGTAAAAGAGATGATCATTCGTGGCGGTGAAAATTTATTCCCTGCAGAAATTGAAAACGCGATGCTAGAACATGAAGCGATTTTAGAAGTCGCTGTTGTCGGCGTGCCGGACGATAAATGGGGAGAGCAAGTTGCTTGCTTTATGCGCTGTGGTGATGATGAAACCAAACCCGATCCAGCTTCTCTGAAGGCATTTATTCGGGAGAGGTTGTCACCACAAAAAACGCCTTACTACTGGATTTGGGTGGATGATTGGCCATTGACGGGGTCTGGGAAAATTCAGAAATTTAAATTGGCAGAAGAATTTACTGAGAACAATTTTGATGCATTTGTCGCTTAAGGATAGTATCTCACTTTGATTTTTATGAGCGGTTTTTTGCCAATATTGTTGAAAAACTATTTTGAGGTCGTTCTACGGCGAAACGATTGCCATGATAGTTCAAGAAAAACTCCTAAGTAGAGCTTTAATGCAACGTATGAGCGCGTAGTATCAAAAAATATCAACCGTACAATGAGAAAAATATCCAGTTTCGAGTTTTTCAACAGTATTCGCCAGAAGTGGACATTGTGCTGAGGAGTGTGCACGGCGAGAATGCGCATTTCTTTTCCGGTGATTTGATTTGGATGCCGATCAAGAATTTCGGACATGGCGATGACGTTCGTGGTCATCTTGTATTTTTCACCTGCAATTTGTTCCTCCCTTCCGCCAACAAAAACCGCAGCCCGGCAGAACGTAGGCATCCACTTGGCAAACTTACCAGGCAAAAGCCGGCTCTTAAAATGAAGGAGGTTTGAGCGATACGGACCCGCCTTGAAGTGGATGGCAGTGCTCGCAACTTAGCCCTTTTTAACCTCGCCATCGATAGTAAATTGCGCGGGTGTCACTAGAAGTCTGTGAATCTGTTGTCTGGAATCAAAATTGACAAAATAGTTGATAATCGATAGTCTCGAACATACTCAAATCGAAAGCGAGCGAAGATATGTTTCGTAAGATTGGGTTGTTCCTATTCTTGGTATTAACTTTTGGTGCTGGTTATTTACATCTAACCTACGGGTTAGATTACGTCGCTAGGGTTTATATCAAACAGGAATCCAGCGCGAACGATTTCGAATGGAAACCACGACTGGAATTTGAAAAGGCCCAAATATCAAAGTCGTTTGCCGCACGTTTACAACATCCGAAAGTCGAAAAAGTATTTACTTCTGTTCCTGTTATTCAATCTTTAGATGAGATACTTGATGAATCAGGCACTTCCGCCTTGATCATCGTCAAGGATGGGCAACTCATTTACGAGTCCCACCATAACAATCATGTACCTGGTATGCTGATTGGGTCATTCTCTGTTTCCAAATCAGTATTCTCAGCGTTGCTGGGGAATGCAATCAAGCGGGGCGATATTGGAAGTATCGAAGATCAGCTTACTAAGTATGTGCCTGAATTGGCGTCACGGGATACAAGGTGGTCCAATATTTCACTTGCGCATTTGATTGATATGCGTTCCGGAATCGCATTCGACAGCGACATTTCTTTTCCATTCTACAATGAAGATGAACCTTTGATCTACTATGGGAATGACCTTCGGAGAATTTTGCTGACCCGCCCAAGCATTGAAGAGCATCCAGGGGCTTTCCTCTATAACGACTACAATCCAAATCTAATCTCTCTGGCAATTGAGCGAGCGAGCAGCGATAAATTTGAGACCAGAGTTCAGAACTTTTTGGAGCATATCGGGAGTGAATACCCAGCCCGTTGGTCGACTGATTATCAGGGTTTCGCGCTCGCCGAAAGCGGGTTCGCAGCAGCTCCAATTGATTTGGCAAAAATTGGTCAAGCAATGTTGGATGACACTTCGAAACTGAGAGTATCATTTTTTTCAAACGACTGGTTCATCCGATCATCGGTCCGACTAAACCCACAAGCCAGTGACCAATTCGACGGACGTAACTGGGGGTATCGAAATGGATGGTGGTTGATCGCACGGCAGGACGGCCACTATGCCTTCTATCGCGGTTCAGCCACCCTAGGAAATCCCCCCCAGGCCAACCAAAAGCCCGCCGCCCCCCA